>CALCSG010000166.1 GCA_937894085.1 uncultured Gammaproteobacteria bacterium
TTCGATAAGATCGACTCTGCGGCCGGGCACCTGCTGTCGATCATCAATGACATACTGGATATCTCCAAGATTGAAGCGGGAAAACTGGTTTTAGAACACACAGATTTTCACCTGGATGCGATATTTGATCACGTTCAGTCGATGCTGCGAGAGCAGCTTAACAGCAAAGGGTTAAAGATAGAGGTAGATCAGGACGCGGTACCTGACTGGCTCAGGGGTGATCCAACCCGCTTACGCCAGGCATTGCTGAACTTTGCCGGTAATGCGATAAAGTTTACCGAGCAGGGTAGCATCACACTACGTTCAAAAAAACTGGCAGAAAAAGGTGATGACATGCTGGTTAAATTTGAGGTGCAGGATAGCGGAATCGGTATCGCAGCCGACAAACTGGAAAGTCTGTTCGACGGTTTTGAACAGGCCGATACTTCAACCACTCGAAAATACGGTGGTACTGGCCTGGGGCTCACCATTACACGGCGTCTGGCCCGGTTGATGGGCGGAGAAGCCGGTGTGCAGAGTACACCCGGAATCGGCAGTACCTTCTGGTTCACTGCGTGGTTAAAGCGTGGTCACAGCACCCAGCCTGCTGTATTTCACAGTGAGACGATAGAAGCCGATAAGACCCTGCGCACGCATTACGCAGGATCACATATTCTGCTGGTGGAAGACAATGAAATCAACCGTGAGGTCGCTGTTGAGCTGTTACACGGAGTTTCATTGTCCGTTGATACGGCGGAAAATGGCCTGGTAGCGGTAGAAAAAGTCAGATCAGCACAATATGACCTGATCCTGATGGATGTACAGATGCCGGAAATGGACGGCCTTGAAGCTACACGCCTGATTCGAAGCATGACCGGCAAAGCAGAACTGCCTGTTCTTGCGATGACAGCGAATGCCTTCGATGAAGATCGACAAGCCTGTATGACGGCCGGTATGAATGATTTCGTGGCCAAGCCGGTTGATCCTGAGAACCTCTATGCCACGTTAATTAAATGGCTACCGGCCATGGAAACGAGTGGTTCGACAGCATTATTAGCGGACACATTATCAGCTAACCCCGGTCAGTCCAGTCATACTATTTTACTTGATCAGCTTAGAACCATTGAAGGAGTCAATGTTGAACAGGGGTTGGATACTTTGCGTGGTGATGGTGTGAGCTATCTGCGCCTGTTGCGGCAATTTACAGAGAGCCATAGGAAGGATATGGATACCTTGAGAGAGTATCTGGATACTGAAAAAATTGAGGAAGCAGGTAATCTGACTCATGCTATTAAAGGTTCGAGCGGTACCCTGGGTTTAACTGGAATCCAGCAGGCAGCTGAAAGCCTGGAGAAATATTGTCGCAGTGCGGGCAGCGCTTTTGACCCGCATAAAGTAGATAGTTTCAGGGATAAGATAAACTCAGTTTTTCAGGCAATTCAGTCGACTTTGCACGGTTTTCCCATGCGTGAAGAACCTGTAAACATGTCTGAGGTTGACCCCGACTATGTACAGGATGTGTTAACTCAACTTAAAACATTGCTGATGAGTTTCGATACACAATCCAATGTTTTAATATTAAAACATAAAAGACTTTTAACTCAGGCTTTAGGTTCAGATTCAGAAAAGCTTGCTCAACAAATCGACAGATTTGATTATTCAGAAGCTTTGCAAACTATTGAATCCATCATTGATTCGTACGCTGCAAAACAAAATACGCCTATAGAAATTAAACCACTCTCTTCATCGGTAACCACTGTATTGCCTATTGATCCTGCAGCCCTAACCAGATTGTATGGTGACAATGCCGGTAAGAAACAGACAATGCTGGATAAAATAATCTCACAGGCAAAGGCTATTAATACTGAGATTGACAGGGCTTATGAAGCCAGAGATGCGCAGAAAATTTACTTTCATGCCCATAAACTCAAATCATCAAGTCGTCTGGTAGGCGCTATTCCCCTGGCCGATGTATGTGTGAAACTGGAAACTGCGGGTAGAACAAGCGACTGGGAGAAGATTGAAAAACATTACACAGAACTGGCACCTGAAATACATGCATTAATTCGCTTCAGTGAGGATCTGTAATGTATTTTATATTTAGAGCCATTCTGCTGTATCAGCCGGTTATCACGGCTGAGTAGCAAAGAAATCACCCCGACGAACAATATTCACAACTATAGCGCTATTCTTTTTCGACACTGCTATAACGACCAGGATGTCCCTGTTCACCCAGCAATGCATTGACCTCCTGCTTTAACTCTATAACTTTATTCTCCCGGCCGATTGTTACATTCTGCCAGCGGCGTAACTCGTTTAGCTGAGAAATGACTTCGTTCATGGCCTGTTTCTTTTCAGTCACATCAATCAGCACGGCCAGGTATTTCTTAATAGACTGTTTCTGATCAGATTGGAGAATACCGCTGAATTCAATGTCCAGCTGATCACCCTGTTTGGTAACGAATTCGAGTTCAATAAAATCAGTCTTAGTGGTACTGTGAAATCCAGCAATGATTTTTTCTTCAGTTATTTTAGCCGATGAGGATGTTTGATAATCTGTGATGCTGGATCCGATCACCTCGTCACGCTTATAACTAAATTTTTCCAGCCAATGTTCACTGACTTCAAGTATATGGCCCTGCGCATCAAAGGCCAGCATCATGACCGGTGTTCGTTCGTAGAGATCTCTGAATCTTTCTTCACTCTCTTCCAGAGCCCTTAGCATTTTATAGGATTCTGTTACGTCCCGAATCACGGCTATGATATCTTTACTGTTATCCAGTTTCATCAATCGTGCTTCATAGCGATGATCACTATTGTACATTTCCATGTTGTATTGAAAAGTAATCAGTTCACCCGTTGTATTGATTTGCGCCAGGGACTCAGTATAAAGTTGACCTATAGAAGGGGGTAGAATAGCCTGCATGGGTTTGCCTAAAAAATTATCAGGAGAAATATATAAGTCAGATTTTTTCTGGGCATGATAATTTAGAATGACGCCATCAGAATCCATGCGGAAGAAGAGATCTGGCAGTGCCTGAAAAGTGGTAAAAAGTTCCGACTCTTTTAATTCGGCTTCCCGGGTCTTTTGCTGTATCAATGTCTCTCTTTTATTTATTTCATCCATCAATCTGGATTGAGAGTAAAACAGGAGTTTCCAGGGGAATGCTGGTTGCGTGGAGTATTCCAGTAATTTAGCCCGATGAATATACATAAAGGCTGCCATCGGGATTGCATAGGCAGTTGATATTATCAGCTTGCCCTTAACGCCTCCTATGATGATTGCGACAAGCCTTGCATCAAATCCAAATGCAATGGTTGGGAAAAGAATGCCATCCAGACATAAAATGGATATAAATACCGTAAGATATGCCGCGAATAGTAGATTGACATTAGTGATCCGGCTTTTCAGTTGTTCAAAAATATACAGCAGCGCAAGCAGCTCTAAAACAATCAATATGCCGCCGAGGGCAACAAAAAATATTGATACTTTAAATAAAGACGCAGAAGTATCAATCGGGTTAATAATCCATGCTTGAGAGAGTCCCCAGGAGAGCAGTGAAAAGATCAAAATTTTGAATATATTGACAGTGATCACCAGGCGAACAATATTTCTTAAAATCAGCAGGTTTTTTTCTATGATGACAAACAGAATAGACGCTGTCATCAGTGCTCCATAAGCAAGACTTCCACCTGATATTTTAATACTTTCTGTAATAGGTATGGAGTATACAGACCCGAAAAAACCACCTACAAACAGAACCAGGCTTATATATACATAAAATCCTACCGTGCGTAGAGGATTATCAAGGCGTGCGAGATAGAATAGAAAGATGGTGTAAATAAATATATGAGCAATAAAAAATTCATTCATAAAAGCTTACACCAGTGCGAAAATATGAGTTTATCATTGTATAGCTTGTTAAAAAACGCATCGCTAAATAAAGCTTTGTTAGAACTATAGTCAACAACTAAGGTTTTGCATGAATATAAAACCAGAAGATACTGATCAGAATTAGCTCAAACAATGTCCCGCTAAGACATGGTTGATGCAGGTTCAGGATTATGATACGGGATATCCCTTATTAGCTACTTTAAAAAGCTCCCTGTCAACAAACTCAAGATAGAGCTGTCCTTCGTAAGGGATATTTCAATAGATCAAAATTTTCTCTGATCTTTATTTTGGGGGGGGGTTCAAATATGGACTGCTAATAGGTGTGACCAGAATTTATAGCTATGTTTTGATTGTCGGCCATCGCCACTTCAGAGTCAAAGCCTACAACTTGTCAGGAATGACA
>CALCSG010000167.1 GCA_937894085.1 uncultured Gammaproteobacteria bacterium
TTTAATTAATAATAATAAAGCTTTAATCAGTCCATCCAGTATTTCTTGAATTATGAAACGGCTACTACAGTTTTCCTCACAATATTCCTGGCTAGTTTTGCTAAGCCTGATTTTGTGTACCGCTTTTATAAGCACAAAGTTGGCTGACTTAAAGGTACATATATCAGCAGAAAGTATGGCAGTAGAAGATGATCCCGCCTGGAAAGCTCAACAATACAATCTTACTGAATTTGGTAACAGCGACATAAGTGTTGTGCTATTTCAGGATAAACAGCTATTTACAACGCAAAAACTCACTTTAATTAAAGATGTTATCGATCAATTATCCAAATTGACTGATATTGATAACATTACCAGCCTGTATTCTATCCCGAATATTCAAATAAAAGATGACAATGTATCTACCCTTACCTACCTGGATACTATTCCCCAAAGTAATGAACAACTACAACTAATTCTGCGACAGGCAAGTTTGAATCCGTTAGTAATCAATAACCTCATTAACTCCCAGGGAACCGCATTTGCAATAAACCTGACATTCAAAGAAATAATAAATAACCCGCAATTTGACCACGAAATTAGCCAGTCGATTGAAAACATACTGCAAAACTATAGAAATCAATTTGGCAACATTTTGCAGATTGGCTCTCCTGTTATCAGAGACGCCATTACACAAAAAATCTCGCAAGATCAAATATCTATCATGCCCTGGTCTATTGCTATTCTTGTATTAGCGCTGGCTATTGGCATTAGAAGTTTTAGCGGGGCTTTCATCCCTATATTTACAGCTGGAATATCCATTGTGTGGACTTTGGCCGGTATGGCTATGCTGGATATCCCAATCAGTGTCATGACATCAATCGTACCCGCATTATTGATTATAATCGGCTCCACCGAAGATATTCATATCATCTCTGAATTTAAAGCGGAACAGGCTCGCGGTCTTAATAGCTCCCAGGCTTTAGACAATATGTCTAAATCAATAGGAACGGCAATTCTATTAACTTTTGTTACCACCTATTTTGGATTTATCTCCATTTACAGTAACGAAATAAAGATGCTACAGGAGTTTGGACTCGTGGCTTCTAGCGGCCTGTTAATTAATTTCCTGGTTACCAGCCTGGCAGTTCCGGCAATATTAAAATTAGCGACTCGTTCACAACAGGCCACTACTAAAAAAACAGTCCGAAAAATAACTATTTATGAAAAATTAGCCCTGTTTATTTTTGACCTTTCACTAAAAAATAAAAAAACAACCATACTGTTACTGGTGCTTATTACTGTTGTTTCAATCTATAGTGCTTTTTCTCTTAAAATTAATAATAATCCACTCAGCTACTTTAAATCCGATACAGAAGTAGTGATAAATTCTAATAAAATTCACAACGCTCTATCAGGCATACAGACTTTTTCAGTGATACTGGACACGGGTGTTGAAGACACTTTTAAAAAAATACGCTACCTGCATGAAGTTGAAAAAATTCAACAATACCTGATGGCGTCTAAATTATTTGATATGTCACTATCCTTTTCAGACTTTATTAAAGTCGTACATTTGGCCATGGAAGAAAGTGAAGTAGATAGCATCGAGGACCTGTATCTACCGGATTCAGATTTACTCGTTAACGATTACATGCTTTTTATTAAACATGAACTGGTTAGCGCCTATGTCAATCCGGATTACAGCTCAACCAGAATTTTAGTACGCCATCAAATAAACGATTCCAGCAATCTTAAAAATGCCATCGATCAATTAAAAAGGTTCCTTGAGAAAGAAATCGATCCGGCCCTTAAAGTCAGCATCACCGGCTCATCCATCGTCAGTGCTAATGCGGCAGACTACATGGCCGCCGGCCAGGCAAAATCCCTTATCCTTATGTCACTGGTTATTATAACTATCATCGCACTACTATTTGTAAACTGGAAAGCGGGTGTTGTCGCCTTAATACCAAACCTTTTTCCTATTTTTGTACTATTTGCCGTCATGGGATATTTTCAAATACCACTTGATACCGGCACAGCAATGGTCGCCGTCATTGCCCTCGGAATCTGTGTCGATGATACAGTTCATTTCATGACGCGATATCATCACAATACCAGGAATCATGATGACCCAGCCGGTGCATTAAGAAAAACAGTTCAGGATGAATCCATTCCAATTATTACCACTTCAATTGCCTTAATGGCCGGCTTTTCTACGTTTGCTCTTTCCAGCTTTGTACCCATTATACATTTTGGGTTACTGAGTGCGATGGTCATGTTACTGGCGATGATTACCACCTTTATTATTACACCGTTACTGTTATCGTTTATGTCATTAATCACCATGTGGGACATGTTATCGCTAAACTTACAGGCAAAAGTCATCAATGATTGCCCACTTTTTAAGGGCTTATCTCCATGGTCAATAAAGCAGGCTATTTTGATGAGTGATGTAAAATTATACTCGGACGGCGATACCATAATTTCCCAGGGAAGCAAAGGAGATGAAATGTATGTCATTCTGGAAGGCAGTGTTTCGGTACAGCTAGTACGTGATAATTGCTCAATGGTAACCATCAATGAAATTAAGGCAGGCGGTTTATTTGGAGAGATAGCGCTATTATCCGATATTCCCAGAACAGCCAATGTTATCGCAAGTTCCAATAGCCGCCTGTTAACACTAAAATGGGACAGCATCCAGCGCATATCTCGTCTTCATAGCCGCCTGGCGGCTCGTTTATTCCAGAATTTGGCTTCTATCGTAGGCAATCGCATCTCGAATACAGATAAGCTCTCTGCTATTAGAGATGAATGCTCTGGAGCAATAAACGCAACTATTTTTAAAGAACTGGTAGAGATGGAAATATCTAAAAGCCAGCGTTACAGGGAACCTTTATCATTTATATGTTTTACAGTTCTTTTTAAACTGGATGGCAGGCAATTCAGTAACATGCTCAGAGAGTTATCAACTGAGGTAATAAGTCATACCCGTGAAATTGATATTTATGCGCGATGGGGTGACTTTCGTTTCATTATTCTACTGCCAAGAACCAGCCTGGATCACTGTGAATATATAGCGAGTCGAATACAGAAGCATGTAAATAAAACCTTATCTCAATATAATAATGACCCCAGCTTCAAAATGACAACCTGGAGTTACGATGGAATTGAAGCCAGAGAAGAATTACACAAAAAAATGGAATCCATACTTAATTATCCGCTCGAAGACATAATCAACTCTGAACCTGAAATCAATCCAAAATAGTAAATTGAAGCTATAAAACCAGTAGAACTTTACATTAACAAATCATTAAATTTTATGATAATCTTACTTGAAATAATAAAAGATTTATGCGAATAAGCAATTATGGACATAGAAAAAGAATGGAGCCAGAGAAAACAGCAGTTTTTCAAGCTATGGCCCCCCCAAAACTCAGACAAGATTAACAAAATCTGGAATACGCTTACCGGCAAGTACTCCGAGGAAACGCGTTTTTATCACACGCGTAAGCATATTATAAAGTGTCTACAACAGTTCAAACAGATTGAAAATTTACTGACCTCCGGCGATGCTGTGCAGTTAAGCATCTGGTTTCATGATGCAATTTATAAAACTGGAGCCATCGATAATGAAGAACAAAGTG
>CALCSG010000168.1 GCA_937894085.1 uncultured Gammaproteobacteria bacterium
CCAAGCCGGCATTGAAACAGTTACCCATACTGGCTCTGAAACTCAGCATTCTGCAGAACCCTCTAAGCCGTCCACAAAAGAACTGGCTAATACAGCGCCCCTGCCCCGTCAAGAAACACAACCAGATGGCAAAGAGTTCCTTAACTGGCTAAGGGATGGACTGCATCAACGAAAGTTCCAGGTTAACGATGTGAACTCAAAGATCCACATGACCAAAGAAGGTTTGTTTCTGGTAAGCCCTGCTATTTTCCGCCACTTTGATAAAGAAAAGTGGTCGTATGCACAAAAACGATTTACCAAGCTCAAGTTACACGAACAAAACACTAATGGGACCAATATCCACGAATACCTGGTCACTGGCCTTAAAAAACGCAGCATGATTAAAGGCTTCCTGATTACCGATACCGCCAATGTTTTCCCTGGTATCGAGCTACCTACTATCAACCATAAACTCTCTAAGGTCGAAAGCTGATGAATACCCAAAGCATTTTTGATAACCGGCTACGCCCTGCGGTTGAGTTTGTGCCAGCCTTTTTTGCTTTTTCGGCGGCAACCTTGCTCTACCTTCAACCTGACTGGTTCTTGCCAATTCTGAAATCGTTTTCGACCTATGTCATTGCCTTTATGCTGGCACTGGGCCTGTTCCGGTTTTACCAGGGCACTCAAATACTACGCTATCGTTCTTCTCTAAATCAATTGCCACGTTACGTTTTATCTGCCAAACAAATACCCACCTATAGAAAGAAGCTCTTCCTGGGGAGAGGATTCAAGTGGACACAGAGGCATAGCCAGAGGCTCATAGAGGCACGATCTCCCCTGGTTCACAAATATCTGCAACCGGGCTTATTTTATCGCTGGGCCAGGCAGTCTGAGCTGTTGCTCGATGCCCTACCGGGTCTTTCTTGGATCACGTCTTTAACCAGCCATCAATCCGCCCTTAACCCCGTTCGACCCTTGCCAGAAGTTGGCGGCAATAGCTTCATTCACGGTGTGGGGCTTGAAGATGAAAGTAATGTCTTAATGAATTTGGGTGAACGAGTCGGTCACGCATTAATCCTCGGAACCACCCGAGTGGGTAAAACACGCTTTGCCGAAATCCTGATGACTCAGGATATCCGTCGAGGCGATACGGTTATTTTCATTGACCCCAAAGGTGATTTTGATGTGTTAGCACGAATGATCGCTGAAACTAAACGAGCGGGACGCTATGACCAGTTCCATGTATTTCATCTGGGACACCCTGAAATCTCTGAACGCTACAATGGCATAGGCGATTTTGGGCGCATTACCGAAGTAGCCGGTCGTATTGCAAATCAATTACCCAGTGAAGGAAACTCCGCCGCTTTCCGTGAATTTGCATGGCGCTTTACCAATATCGTGGCCAGAGCCTTAACCGGACTGGGCAGAAAGCCCTCGTATGAACTGATCGCGCGTTACGTGACGAATATCGAGCCTTTAATGGTGGACTATTACCATTTATGGCTGGAAGCAGAAGCCCCTTCAAACTGGCGTGACCTGGTACAGTCCATCGAAGGCAGCGAAGACTTGATGAAGAAAGTCCCCATCGCGATGAAAAGCCGTGGTCGTCATGCGGTGGCTTTGCTCACCTATGTTAAGGATCACGGTTTATTCGATGCGGTTGCTGATGGTCTTCGATCAGCTATCGAATACGATAAAACCTATTTTGATAAGTTAACCGCCTCGCTGCTTCCTTTGATGGAAAAGCTCACCTCTGGTCCCGTGGGAAAATTACTGTCTCCGGACTACGATGACTTAAATGATCACCGGCCGGTACTGGACTGGATGAATGTCATTCGTGAGGGCGGCGTTGTGTACATCGGTCTTGATGCCCTTTCTGATGCGGATGTGGCCAGTGCCGTGGGTAACTCTATGTTTGCAGATCTAACCTCTATAGCGGGTCGCCTATATAAACACGGGCATACCTATGGACTTCCAAATTCAAAGGAAGTATCAAGAGCCATCACCATTCATGCAGATGAGTTCAATGAACTGGTTGGTAATGAATTTATCCCCATGGTCAACAAAGCTGGCGGTGCAGGCCTTCAGATGAATGCCTATACACAGACAGTGGATGATATCGAGGCCGGTATTGGGAGTCGAGCTAAAGCCGGACAGGTTATCGGTAACTTCAATACCCTGTTTATGTTGCGCGTGAAAAATGAACAAACGGCTCGCGTGTTAACCGATCAGTTACCGCAAGTCAGGCTATACACCAAGGTCGCTGAGTCTCGAACAACCGATAATAATGATCCCGGTACTGAAATAGATTTTGTTTCCCAGAATTCAGACCGTCTTTCTGAACAGGATGCCGATATGGTCTCCCCTGCTGACCTGGTGGCAC
>CALCSG010000169.1 GCA_937894085.1 uncultured Gammaproteobacteria bacterium
AATAATGTGATAAAAAAACGGGGATAACCCATCATTTATTTTGGTTACTCTCAGTAAATAATACATTCAAGCGCCTCCAACCAACATCAGAATTGATAGGACCGAATCGCTGAAAAACATTACCACCTGGTTCTTGAGGGCCATACGTCATAGAGATGTAGATCACATCACGCTCATCACCCTGAACATTTTCCAGGTTTTTAATAAATAAAGATTCACGCCTTAACGAATCCTTTTCAAGCCAGTCTTGAAAAACTTCGTCATCTTTTGCGAGAGTCTCAATTGCACGTTCTATCTGTAACCGCTGATCAGCACTCATAGCAACTACGCCAATAGTTTCTTCGGGTCGATGCTTAAAATGCTCACGTACAGATTCTGAAATAATCTTTGCCTCTTCCATATTTCGCCTGTTAACAAAACAGCCTCGCTTAACTCTGGAAAAATGCACACCGTAATTGTCGGAGTTACTATAGGGTGATGGAAATAGCACAAGATCACTGCCATAAAAAGAGTGATTAGAAAATGCAATTAAACTTTCATGCTGTGAACGATAGTGCCAGCGTAGGCGCCTTGCCTTAAAAAGAGGCAAAGTGGCATCTAAAATACTTTCAGATTCTTCAATCGCTGTTGTATCTTCATCTTCATTATCAACAATCCTGTCAAAAAAACTGGTTGGAGGGAGCTGTTTAGGGTCACCAACAACTACCAGCTGTGCTCCACGCGCAACTGCACCCAATGCATCTTGCGGTTTTATCTGGGAAGCTTCATCCATGACTACCAGGTCAAAATTAAATTGGCCAGGTTCCAGGTACTGTGCAACAGACATTGGCCCCATCATGAAGCATGGCTTTAATGCGACTAATGCATTACCAGCTCTGTTTATAACTTGCCTGATAGGCGTTCTTGGCCGTTGAAGACCGCATTCATGCTCCAGCAAACCTCGTTCAGTGTATGAACTAACTCGGCCACCGCTATTTCCTACAGGGATTTTTGTTTGATCTGTTTTCCATGCAATTTGTTCACACTGTAGCTGTTTTAAACGATTATCATATTCTTTAAATTTATCCTGAACAGCCTCCTGAGAATGACCAGAAAATCGTCCAAGCTCAGTATCTTCGTGCAATATCTCACGAGAAAGCAAATCGTATATTCCGGCAAGGTAACCATCTTTAGCCTGATCAATACTAAGTTCACCTTGCTCTATATTATCAACCAAATTTGCCAATCCTAAATCTTCGACCTGGTCACGTACCCTCACATAATCAAGCCAGTTTTGCAGCATATCGCCATGATCAAGAGCAGTTTGATTTCGGGCAACTAAATCTTCAATGTTATCAGCAGATTGATTCATCCAGTCACGAGCATCCAGCATCACCACGTCTTTAAAAGCTTTAAAACGGGTATTTTGAGCAATTATTGCAGAGTTTAACTTATTCGATAATTGCCCGAGTGAATCAAAAGTATTCTTTACAGGGTTTTGATGGATAAGCTGTTGCAATTGTTGATTCGTAATTTTCTTATCCAAACGCTCAGCAAGGATCATAGTATTGTGCCACTTTGATAATCCTGTCCTATTGTCGGCATCAACACCGATCTCTAACTTTAATCTCCCATTAAACAACCTTCTATCAATTTCAGCATTTATCCACTTTTCTACAGCTTTTTTAAGAAAGTGAATTTTTTCAATACGCTCTGCCAAATCAGCCATCGATAGTGAATCATCACTAACCAGAGAACCGCATGCACTCACAGCTTTATTCACCGAATTCAATAAATGTGGAATAATGCCTTTTTCACCAGTCAATAGCGTAGAATCATTTTGCAGTTCAGTAACTGGTGAAAACACCTCTTTCAGGCTATCCATATCATCCTGCAGGTCACTTAACTGTTGCTGTATACCTCGATCAGATAAAGAGCGAACAGCACGAGCAATACTTGGGGACAAATCCAAAATAGCATCACCCAGTGCTACTTTATGTCCAAAACCTACCCCATATTGATGACGAATTTTTTTGTACCACTTTCTAAGAGGTTCTATAGTAGCTATATCCGTCTTCAGCCCCTGCATCTGAGCACCAAGCGAATCTTTATATCTCTCGTTATTTTCAAATTTAGAATTCTTATCTGAAAATTCTGCAAACTCACTCAGCAAAGGCAACATACTTGAAAGCTTTATCTTAGGACCCGCTGCATAACTTAAAAGCTGCTTTCGTGCTGTACGCCAGTTATTTTTAAACCAACGGAAAGTACCTCCTGCATTCAACACACTTTCTAATTGTTGTAGCTCAACCTTTCCGGGTAAATCATCAAATGAGAACGCAAACTCCAGACCTTCATACAGGTTAAGCAGGTATTTAAGGTCTTTATTTAACTCAGGGATAATTTCATCCAGTTCATCATTATCGTAAAGCTCATCTCGAAACTTCCATAAAGATGGAGGTAACTCAGAAACAAGATCAATAATTGTTTTATATTCTGTAAGCCCCTCTTTACTAATTGCAAGGTGCCTGCCTCCATTCTCACCTAAAGCATCCAAAATGCCTGCTAAAGGTTCTTCTAATTGCCCAAGTTGATCCTGAATAGCCGTGAGTCGATTGATGGCTTCGGCTAAGTCAGCTAGCTTTATACTGCTACCTATAAGCTGTTTAAGCTGCGAACTTCCATCAATTAACTGATCAACAACTGAAAGATCCTGTAATACCTCTGGTCCAGTTTTTTCTGCTATAGATGCATACATAGACTGTATGCCTAAGAATAATTTGTAAAATCGTTGCACTTTCTCCAGTAAATCACCCTGCAACACAGATAAACAATCAAGTAATTCATCACCCTTAAGAGTGGGTATTCGTTCAAGCTCTGTCTGAAATCTTTTTACACCTTCCAGGGTTTCTGAAACATCATTTAGGTCACAGTGAAGTGTCTTTGCAATATCCTCTCTTTCTAAGCCAATGTTTTGTAATGCCAATTGCCATTCATTCAGTGGCTGTATTACACGTTCCAGATCAAAAATCTGTAGGTTGCTATTGCCAACTCCGTACCAGGGGTGACTTTGCAATTCAGCATTGTCACCTAATTGGCTTGCAATAGACTGGTAAACAGATCGATATGCCTGTACCTGATCTTCATTGCGATGCTGAGTGATAGAATCATAAATATCACCGTCATACCCTTTCGGGTGAAGAATATCGGGATTAATCTCTATTGAAGTTCGATAACGGGTCGCAGCCATAAATATTTCATGCGGTGTTTTCCCTGTATTCTTCCAGGGAGTATTGACACGCTCAGCATGTTTTTTCAGTTGTGCTTTAAGCTCTTCATAACGCACAATTTCGACATTGATTTCATTAGGCTCTCTATAACGACCATGTTTTTTCAATCGCTCATCAATTTCATCCAGTACCTTACGTTTCTGAGATTTATGGCTATGCAACTCTAAACAAAATTCACCCAAACCTGCAGCATCTAATCGGCTGCGAACAACCTCCAGTGCCGCCAACTTTTCAGCAACAAATAAAACCCGCTTACCTTGTGCAATAGCTGCGGCAATGAGATTAGTAATGGTCTGTGATTTACCCGTACCAGGTGGCCCTTCTATAACCAGGTTTTCACCATTCACAGCATCTATAAGCGCACTATGTTGAGAACTGTCAGCATCATCAATCAAAGGATAAGAGCTGTGGATATCATCCATCTCATCAATGAGATACTCCTCTCCAAACCCAAAGTTTTGACCCGCCTCTTCACCATTTCCTTCGCTGTCAAAACCAGCAAGAAAACGAGTAATAACAGAATGGTCGATAATACTGGAATCTTCAGGCCATCTAGTCGGGTCAAGATCGAGATACATCAACAGTTTGCTGAAATTAAGCAACGCTAGGCTGATATAACGGCGTAGTCGCCAACGGGGTTGATTCTCGTCTATGAGTGCCTGCACTTCACTGAAATAGACTTCGGGAACTGTATTTTCATCCAGGTCAGGTAAAGCCATAGAAAAATCAGCTCGCAATTTTTCCCTTAAAGAAAGATTAGGAATGATGTCTTCACCTGAATAACTCAGAGTATATTCGTAAGTTCGATTTGTATGATTTAATCGACCTTTGTTAAGCCTGACGGGAACCAGAAATAATGGTGCAATGCGCGCTTTATCATTATTACTGTCGAACCACTCTAAAAAACCGAAGCTTAAATAAAGAATATTTGCACCCATTTCCTGTATCGCTGACTCAGCAGTTGAAAGCAAAGTTTTAAGTCTTGCCTCCATTTCATAAGGAAAAAACAGCGTCTGTATAGCTGTATCTGCATGATTAGGTAATTCATCATCACGCGATGGTGCTGGCACCTCATAAGCAGTTGAAAAGCCCAAATGCTTTGCCCACTCTTCTGCAGAAGGATCACTTCGTAAACGAATCAACTCTTGAGTTTCTTCATCTGTTTTAAGGTAACCAGCATCAATCAATTGTCGTTCAGTTGGTTCAGGTATAGCCAGAAAACGCATCTCCGTATCTGCTAGAAGCGTTTCCACCAGTTGATCTGGTAACTCATCAATAATACGAAGACTACTATTCTTGGTATGACGAAAGTTAATCAGTCGATTGCGAGCTGTAAGATCCAACAAACGCATGCGTAAATTACCCAGCGCCTCTGTAGCTTTTTCCCTTTCTACACCATTTGGCATCAATCCATCCTCGCTTACAGATCATTTCATTCACCAATTACTCAACACCAAAAAAAATGTATATGCGCTCTAAAGTAAAACGATTACGCAAGCGGGTAACTGTATTCTGGTTGTCAAAAATCATTTCTCTATTAATTCCAGAAACCGTTTTCATCCAAAGTTAGTGTCTTTTGTTTACATTTGGGACAAAAGTAATTTTCACTAGCATCCGGGTCAATACATGATAGCTGTCGGCTTCCACACCCAAGCTGTGCTTATTGCTTTTGGCTTCGACTACGGCAATAGGCAGGTTGGGTTTGTAGTGAAGAATGTAGTCTGCAAACTTGGCCGGAGAGCGTTTGTGGCGGTTGCCTTTAACCAGGATCTTGCCACTGGTGAGACTGACTTCTTCACGGAACTGAGTCTGGATATCCCAGCCAGCATTGGTTATGGCTGGTGTAATCAGTTTCGTGCGAATATCAGTTTCTGATAAATCCTTTTTATTCATTGGTTGATGGTTAGTTGTTATTTTTTATTCCCACACGGAAGATACCTGATTAAAAACATAGCCGCAAATTAACCCTTATCATACGTGCCTCAAGTCATGTATTTACTGCCAAAACTTACCAGAGGAATATATTTCTCCATTAGGGTGTGGCTTATTATAAAACGGATGATCTGGTGGAGCTATAACCTTCTGAGCTTCTTTATCATCTTCATATTTGTTCAGTGATTCTGGCTCATAATCCATTGGTCGTAGGTTCAAGTTCTACCGGGGCCACTATTTATTACTTTAAAATCAATTATTTACTTCATTTTCAGGCACGGATCGATGGGCTATGTGTCTATTGGTCTCTGTGTAGATTCTGGTCGTTGAAACACCCTCTTTGTCAGAAAAAATGCTTATCTGTACCCCCTGATAGGCCAGAATATGCAACCCTCAACATCTATTTTCCACCCCAAATCAAGCCCCATTCCAGATGACATTAACTCTGTGTAAGGGATATTAAGACTCTTTAGAAAGATCAAGTGTTAAAATTTTTGTTTTCTCCGAGACATTTCCAAATTTAGTTACCAAAAGATCTTTCATCTCATTCAAAGTCTTTGGTAATTTCTGGCCTCTCCATCCGTGAGGATTCTTTGTATTTTTAGGTCCTAAATAACCGAACCATAATACTAGATAAATACCTCGTCCATCGGCGTGATATTCTCGCGTATAATTTTCTAATTGGTCAGTGGCTGCAGTCCATATCTCTTTGTGCCATTGGCCCTTAATCTCTATTGGCAGGTTCATCAAACCGTATGTATTCAACAAGTCACAGCGTTTGTTATTTGGCATTGTTCCTTCAGTATGAGCACGTACATTACATCGTTCAAGATAAGGGTTTATTGCTGAGGTAATTCGGTCTCTGCAATAGTTCTCGCCGTGTGGCGTATCGCCGTTCCAGTATGGTAAAAGGTCATTAGTAGATCCATTCCTGATACGTTCCTGCAATGCCTCTAATTCATCCAATAGAAGGGCCTGTAGATCATCATGCGAAGTTGGCTCTTCCCTTAATAATATATTTCTCACGCCGCTTAATGGCAGTAATACTTTATTAGCCTCTGCTCTTTGCCTTGTTTGCTGAGCATGCACGTGTTTTATATGATTCTGATAATCTTCTAAACCTTTGGCATTGATTAGCCCCCTTAGCAGAGTCTCTGCTTGGTCCGATAGGTCAGAGGCAAGGTCAACTATTTGGCCCCGGATAAATTCGCTTGCATCCCAAGGATTCTGATTTCCGGTCCAACCAGTTGAGGGGTGGTTTACTGCCGGCCATAAAGGCCCAAACTTTGTAATAAGGAAATTATGCTGCGACGCACTAAGTATGGGCCAATTATCATGATTTTCTCTTTCAAATTTGGCCATTTCTCGTAAGGACCACAAATGATCCTTTGTTTCCGCTGAGTAAGAATTAAGCCGTTCGATGTTATTCTCAAAATCTAACAAGAAAGCTGATCCCATCCATAAGCTACGTTGATTTTCATTGCTCCACTTATCCTTATAAACATATTCTATTATTAGTTCAACCACTCTATCCCGAGAAGCATGGCGAATTGATGCAATAAGAAGTTCTTTTAAAGAATTGGTAGAAAGATTGGTGTACTTCTTAAGCCATTTTAATGCAAGAGAACCTGCTATATCTTCGAATTCCTTATTTCGTGCCAAACGATAAAGCCCGGAAACATGTTCTGCACCACTATCAAGATATGGTTCCATCGTATCTCGAACAAAGTTTTCTTTAATGATCCTGTCTGCGAAGACGATATACTCAAGTTGTTTCTGAATCTCAGAAGTAAATTTATCATTAAAAGACACATCCCAATGGCAGGCAGCTAATGCGGAACAGGCAACCGACATCGGCAAAACAGTTAAATCCTGTGAAGATTGAATCATTATTGCGCAATGAGCGAGTAATATATATTCGATAAAATATTCTTTCTTTTCGAAGGCATGAAGCTCTATTATTTGTCTAGCAGTTGGAATGTCATTGTGTTCCATAACGGCAGTTAGGCCCTCATAAGCTACTGGAGCTACCTTACTGCCAACCAGTTCTATGACTCTATCCGTAGGGCTACTAGCCTCTTTGAATTCAGAAAACCGACCAAGATATGCTTTCGCAACATCACCAAGAGCACTTAAATGCTTTCCTGTACCCAACTCATTTTTTATTTCCTCATAACTCTGATGGATTGCGCGCATTTTTTGCTGTCTCTTTAGCCTATACTTGCGTTCGCGTACCCTTTGCTCTTTCTCAAAATCTCTTTCGGGCGGTTTCTCCAGTTCAGCCAAATGAGACGATAGAGTACTATTCTGCGAAGCTTGATTACGAGCAAATTCCATGAACTCCCCGATGAAACTATTGTTTATTTGACCCCACCTCACAAGAGTCTTCCATCTCTGATCCCAATCAGGATATATATCCTTCCCCTCTAGTAGATTGCATAAATGAAAAATCAAATCATCTTCACGAAGCCATAGGCCAGGAGTAGCATCGACCAAATGAAATAATATCATCCATAAGTCTTCAGCACTATTAGCAGATTTTAATGCCTCCTCCTGAAGAGATTGGCGGAATTCAATATTTTGAGAAAAGTACTCACTACTATTCTTATCCCAACTGGATCGATTATAGCTATGTCGATCCAAGTGTTTGAGCCACGACCATACCGTTTTTGCAGGTGGTAATGAGTTGCGTTCAAATCGTTCTTGTAAAAACGTGTACAACCAATCTTCGACATCTTTATTTCTACTGCGCCTATTCTCTGTTTCTTTATCGCTCACTGCTTTTGCTAATACATCCAGGCAATCTTCGAGTTGGGTTACTGAGAGCTTCTTGTGAAACCGATACCCAATCCCCGAATAACTTGGCCCATTACCCGCAGCAATTGCGTCAGCTAGTTGTAGAAGAATCTTTGAGAGAGTGACACCAGTGAACAGCTCAACTTGATCTTGTGCTATATCTATGGCGATGCGTAATGACTCAACATCTTCTAATTCCCGAAGATGTTCTATTATTTTCTGCCAATCAGGTGGTTTTTTACTCTCAGCTAACGCGTCTACTGCGGCATTTCGTTCTAGTGGAGTTACAGAGCTATCAACTACTACCGCCAATAACTCACTCGATATATCATCTGCAAATGGGTCTCCTTGAATTGATTCAATAATTAAATGAGAAAGTTGATAAGGAGATTTTGGGTTGCGAATAACCCGTACAATGTCATCACGCAATCCATGCCTAGCCAAACCTCTACCGAAAGATGCATGCCAATCCTCGCTACGGAAGTAGGGATCTATCTCAGCAATCTGCTCTAAACTGCTAAGAAGTTTTTTTGATTGCGAAATGGTCAGGATCGACGAATCGCCATACCGAAAAAAACCATAAGGGTCACGTTCAATAAGTTTGCTTGTATGTAAAGAACTTAGTGTAGCTAACCAAGCATGCAGACCACGAAATGCAGCGGGTACTATGTAGTTACTACCGTATAAAATATTCTCCAAACGTCTGAGAGAAAGCTGATTTCTGAGTTCTTTTGCTATCCACTTGGCCGCCAAAAACTCCGCCACCGTTCTGTGACATGGCTCCAATAGATGATGCCCTGTTAGACGAAACAACTTTGTCGAAAGAACGAACTGAATAACTTCATTACTAATATCATCACTCACCAAATCGGATGATTTGGGACTTTCTTCGTCATCATTCCCATCAATGCTTATGCTCGTTTTCCCTGCGAGTAATAGTGAGAGTAACCAAAATAAATGATGGGTTATCCCCGTTTTTTTATCACATTA
>CALCSG010000170.1 GCA_937894085.1 uncultured Gammaproteobacteria bacterium
ACTATATAACGAATTAAAGAAATTCCTTCTTTCAAGAATTGATGACGTCAGTCAATCGATTATAAATATTATCAATCCAAGTTTAAGAAAAATAGATTCTTCCATTATTTATGCAACTAATAAGAGCGATATTTACAAAATTATAAATACATTAAAAGCAATGGTAAGGGTATACCCTAGAGATTCTCTTTCATGGAATGACCTTGCATTTTACTATGCAATTTTAGGTGAAAAAATCAAAGCTGAACATTGTATGGTTATTTCTTGTGGTATTAATCCGAATCATCCATATTTAGTTCGATCGTTAGCACGATTATTAGTGCATCATAATGAACCTGAAAAAGCAGTTTTTGTTCTTAGAAAAGCAAATAAAGTTACAATACATCCAGAAATTTTAAGTGCTGATATAGCTATTAGAAGCTTTTTTGATATTGGTAGACCAGATGTAAACGCAGCAAGGCGTTTAATAAAACAAAATTTTTTGAATCCTTTTATGATATCTGAGTTATCAGCTTCAATTGGAACATTAGAGATTCAAAATGGAGCTATTAAAAAAGGTAAGAAGCATTTGGCTGAATCAGCCATATCACCCACTGAAAATACGGTTGCCCAATTAAGGTGGTTATCACAGCAGCATAAAATATATACACCCATGGAAACTAATGCTACCCAATCATTAGAAGCTAGAGCGATAGATTATTATAATGACAAAGATTATATACGTTGTAGAGATAAACTTGTTGAGCTACATGAATTCCAGCCCTTTAGCAGTCAAGCATTAGTTGATGCCGGATATATTAGCTTGATGGCCTTAGAGGATTCAAAATTTGTATGCGATTTATACCAAAAATTCAGTAGTGTAAAATCTGCAAATGTTACGGTAAGCAACAACTATATTCTCGCCAAACTTTTAATAGGTGATATTAAGGGTGCAGAAATAATGCTATCTGAACTTATTGATATAGAAATGAAGGATAGCGATAAAGCGGTATTATCAGCCACGATAGGTTATTATTTTTATCAAATAGGTCAGGAGGAAGAAGCGAGAAGATGTTATGAAAACACTTTTATGTATTTTAAAAGTGTTAAAAATTCGTTTAATTTATCTGTAGCACTGTTGTACCAAGGAATTGCTGAAAAAAAAATATCTACAGGAAAAGGTAATTCAATTCTGGAAAAAGCAAAACTTGAAGCCAAAAAAATAAGCTGGAAGCCAGCTGAATTGATTGAGCGGATTGATAAGGAAATTAATAAAAATTGACATATCTAATACAGGACTATTTTAAGTACTTCAATAATGAGTTTTATCATTTCACCCCAGACTTCATAGATTTTACCCCGCTACTCGCACCCGATGATCTACCAGCTCGACCCAGGCTGCCGAAGGCGTTGGCTGCACCTGATACTTTTACCCCTGCCATATTCATAATCCACAAGAGTAAAAACGGTGCCACCACGTAAAATAGTGTGAGTACGATATCCAGTATTAGCCGGTTGGCTCCCATATTGTAGGTGCTACCCAGCATGGTGGCATCCGGATGCATCGATACAAATAATTGGGCGTCCAGATAATCGGCAAAATTCCAGATGGTGGTGAAAAACTGAATGGCCAGCATAATGAAAATCATCTGGATGGTGGAATCGATATCATAGTTCGACATGATCATGTAAATCAGTAACAGCATGTAGATCATCATTAACAGGACAGCCTGAACCATCGGTGCCGCCTGCTTTGCAATAAACATATTGGTGTAGAAATCTATCAGCTGATCACCAAAGGAACTGGATGCTGCCGCCCCTTTTGCGGCATTAAATACTTTGGAGGCTACTCCTGTTTTTAGCAGTAAAGCCCCTCCTCCTATGGCAGCCAGTGCAGCTGCTCCTTTTTCTCCAGCCTGCCCTGCAGAGTCCGTCCTGATGTCGGCAAAATCGTTGGCCCCAAAGAGCCCCCCCCTTTATCGGCTGAGAAGGATGGAGGGTCTTGTGCGACATAGTTGTTGATGACCATGTCTTCAAGTTGTTCATCGGTAAAGGTATATCTGGCCGCTGCATTGCCTATAGCAGTAAAGGCATTATTTGATAGCCTGATTACTTTCTGGGTTAAGGTTTCGCCCGGGTTGGTTGGGGTATAGGCCATATAGTCTTTGGACGCTTCTATCGAATTTAATAGTTTAGCTTTGAGACCACGAGCTCCATCTTCCCACCATTCATCACAGTAGGGTTTCCCATAAAGTGGCTTGTTCGGGTCTGGATTGTTGATTAATTCTTGCGGATAAAAATCGCGTGTCTGATTCACCGGCCAGTTATACACTCCACTTCTAGCCTGAAAGCCACAGCCTCCAAATAAATTTTCACACAGTCTTTTATCGTGCTCTTTGTAAAAGCCGGATGTTTCCAGGTAGTAGTGCGATCCGATGAACATCCAGTCATCATGCTCCGGGGTTCTGACTCCACCGGTTGCGATATTCCTGGAGAGTAAAAAATTGGGCCAGGTCTGTCTGGCGACATGTTCGTAATGCTGTCCACCACGCATGGCTTCGGTATATTTAGACTTGGCCGGCAAAAAACATTCGTTGGCAAAACGCATGTATTCATGCCGTAAGCCCTGATTCTTGATGGTCAGGTTGCGTAACTGCATATCCAGGCCTTTGATGTCTTCAAAGCAGGTAAACGACGTCGATATGGCTGAATTCACCCCTGAACCTACCGATAGGGTGAGCCACCACAAAACCGGTATTTTGACATTATTGATCGCGGCTAAATGCGCGTCGTAAGTGGTGCCGGTATTACGGCCTACCACATTGGTAAAAACATCTGTTCCACCCGCCTGATCGGTACAGGCTACACGATAACGGACTTCATTCACGTCAAGACCGGATGTTGGTACTACCGCAATCATGAAAACAGCGAGCATGGCCAGAGCATCAAAATTAACTCTTGATTGAGAGACTAACGAGGCGGCTTTATCGTTTTGAGACTGCAGCGGCTCTTTCCAGTTTTTGATGATCATCATGATAAACGGGAACAGCAATAGCCCGGAGGCCCGGAATAAATCATACATCGAGCCATAGATCGACCAGCCAAACATGGTGGTATAGATCTCTAATAATGAGCCGACATTCACAGTTCTGGCCCCATTAAGAGCGCATACAGCGAGACGTGCAGGCTCTGGATCAAAAACAGTTCGACGGCAATTACGATGATGGCTGTTGATAACCGACTATTCAGTGCGCGATCAATAACTGCCTCGTCCCAGTGATGGAAATGACCCCAAAAGTTGATGATCTTTTGCCAGTAGATATACGTTATCAGGTACAGGGCCCAGCGAAAAAACTGCATCCAAAATCCAAAATTGCGAATGGAATCATTTAATCGTTTTAACTGGTCAGCAGATAAAGTCTCCAGCATCAACAGCCCCAGGCTGGCCATGCAGAACAGGATTAGCAAAACACCAAGTATCAGCAACATTCCATAGGCTGCACGTTTTAGCATCGACCTGGTGGCTGATTGATCCATTGGTGAATTCATCGCTAGCCGACCTTTAATTGGTTGGGATGCCGCCATCTAACAGCGTCGGCTCTTCATTCACGATACCCGTTCCAGAAGCAATCCCACTGGCCTGCCTGGCACTATGTTGATTAATGATTGATAACGCGGTGGAATTGACGGTAGTGCGCTTTAACGCGAGGTTTTCATAGATTTCATTGACTAATATATCCAGATCCAGAAAGGTTTTTTTACGAACATATTGCTCTGTCCTGTCTGAAATATTAGCCGCTACGTTATCCGGATGGTTCAAGCCCATGAGTAACATTTGTCTGATTAGCGTGACCCGTTCATAAGCTTCATTCACCGCCATCTCACTCACCAGTCGTTCACTGAACACAACTAGTTCGGCTAACGGCATGGCTCTCAAGCCTTCCACCAGTCCATTCGATAGCGTCAGGCTGGTATAGCGGTTTATTGAGGTAAAGTCGTAGGCATTTATGGCTTCATCCAGGGCGTTACGAATCAATGGTTCCAGATCTGAAACCACAGGTCTTAGCCCTTCTCCTGAGATTGATTGAGGTACCGGTTCATCCTCATCGGTAATAATGATCATGTCGCCCACTACATCCTGAATCCAGATTCCTGCATCAGAGGGTCGTCGCCAGATTTGTACAATGGGTTGCTGTGCCAGAACTCCGACCGGTAACGCATCGGTCGATACATCGCCGGTACGGCCTAGCATGATGTTGTAACCAGCCATCACCAGATCATGATTGATCTGTATAGGGCGCTGCACTGTGCCGTATTCATTGCCGCCCAACCATTCAATAGGCCCGGTAGGATCATCGGCAACCGCATCTTTGGTATCTGCAATATTATCGCCAGCTTCGGCACCAATTTTCCATTTGTTAGCGACGACTGCAGTCATAAAACCATCGTACGGGTTATAGCCTTCGCCGTTTTGCCGCATCTCTGCTTCCATTTGCTCACAGGTTTTGTAGGAAAAACGGAACAGTTCTGCTGTTTCATCCAGGCTTTTGGTCACGATGTTATAAAGGTTAGGATTGATTTTCTGCATTAAATAACCAGGCAGGCCAGCAACCGCTGCCGATATCGCATTCTGTAATTGAATCGGTATTTCTCTCACCCTGGTTTCAATTTGATTGATCATCTGGGCCACATTGTTCTGAAAATCAAACTCACCACAGGAGTAACCAAAGCCTCCTTTGATCCGTGCAGTAACCCGGTGAGTCACATAACTTGAACCAGGTGCCGGGACGACTCGACCACCCCCTAATTTATAAAACAGGGTATGAGTACTCGCATCGACTTCAGGCAGAGATTCATCTACAACCTGAGCAAATACAGCTCCCACGTTGGCTAAACAGAATGTGAATATGAGGGTGATTAAATTTTTAGCGCTTAACATTATTCGCCCCCTTGCGATCTATCATAGTCTTCCTGCTGTTTGATCAAATAGCGTTGATAGGCTGCCCGGTCTTCTTCTATGCCGGATAATATATTTCCTAATGACAGGCAGATTTTGGGCATGGGTGCCTCTCCGATTTTGTGTCCACTGGTGTTGGAGCAGCATTCATAGCGACGGTAATAGTTCCAGGCATAACCGCCATGGCTACTCGGTTTTAGACTGTCTATTTTTAGATCACTGCCCTGAGGGTAATAGGGATCGGCACGGCAACTCTTTACTTCGGGAAATATCATTTGCCATTTGCCGCCTTCAATCGATGAAGGCAGACGAACCCCTACACGATGGCCTGATGCGACGGCTGTCTTCAGAACATCGAGTCCTCTCCAGGCCAGAATGCTGGCAGTTTTGGCATCATGGCTCTGATTCAGAGAGCCATCCCGAGGGTACATATTGCCCCAAACTTCGGACGTGATCGTTTTTGTGGCAGAACCCACTTGAGGCAGCGTGTCGCTACTGAACGGGTTAATGACTGTTTTGCTATGATCGGTTCCGCTAAGAGGCCCATCTGTTAATGGATAGCCGCTACGCCACCAGAATGCATCTGCAAACGACAGGTAGTACGGCTGGAATGGCTTGATATCGGTCGAGCAGAATAACTTTGGTGCTCGAAAATTGGGGTTCCCGATGATTCCCCATCCGGATGCGGCGACAGCGCTCATAGAAGTGGCTTCAAAGGTAACCAGGGCCTTGTTGACGTTTTCTTTAACTTTCTTAATGGTTTGAACCGCACCCAAAACGGCTTCGATTTGCTCGATAACTTCAAACGCTCTAATCGCTGCGATCAGCTTTTGTTTGATGGTCTCCATGACATCTGCCATGGTCGGTATTTTAAGCTTGGCAGGATCAAACCCTATTCCGGAGTTATCCAGTTCGGATTTAGTATCTTCATCTACGGGGTTAGGGGCCACATTGGCTAGTCTGCTAAAATCTGGTGCTTGATAGCCACTCATGCTGGGGCTTGCGCCTTCATTGATCAGATCCGGTAATATCGACAAGGGGTGCCCAATAACGTCGACCTCTTTAAACGAGACGGTTTGATGCTGGCCCTGCTTTAGAGGATCGGCGCGTCCTCCCTGTAAACCACCGACCAGCCCTAACAGGCTACCTGCACCGGTATTTGCGGTAGCTATTACTCTGCCGAAGCTGTCTCTCCATTCTTTTAGAGGTTCTTCGCCTACTTCATCATAAGCAGAAATGAGCAGTTCAGGTAAGGCATGTCGGAGGCGCGGTGACACTATGGTGTAGATGTAAGCACCTTTGGTCAGGCTGAAGCCCCATTTCCAGTGTGCACAAACACCGGTAATGCAGTAACCACCACAGGATGAATCCAGCATCCCATTGATTGAGGTGCCAATCAGATCCTTTAACTTAAAAGTCTCACTATCACTGTCTGACATTTGTGTCGGCTCAGTGAAGGACTCTGGCCCACTGACGGGAAAGTGCAACGGGTTGTGTGGAGGCCCATAATCAACGTTATCATCATAAGCATAGGTAACTGACAAATTGGCAACCCCAACCAGACAACACAACAATAACGTTATCCTGATATTCATATCCTTAGCGTTTCCTGCTATTCACAAAGCGTTGAATGGCAATAGCTGTATCAGTAACGCCATAAATTACATATTCGCCATCACCGAATACAAATGCGGGTAGTTTTTTAACGTCCCATTCAATCAACAGCGCAACACTCTTAAACATTCTCATCGCCTTTTCATTATCAAGATCCTGCATTCTTGCGTTAGCGAGTCGCTCTGCCTGAATCGGGTCACTGGGTAGATTGCTGGTTATTTCTTTTTCGAGGTTGTTCAGTTCATCGAGGTTGAATATTTCAATCTGATAGTCTGAGACGTTTTCAGCATGCGATATCTGGTAATGGTTGGTGCCTAAATAAGTTATTCTGGTCAGTGCTTCATTGGCCAGAGCATTTGCCAGACTCTGGGTCAAGATGAATATAAGGATTAACAGTAATTTCATTTACCCGCCCTCTTCTGCTTGATTTGATCCGCCAGATAAAAGCAGGCGTCCAGTTCATTGATTCCTTTTTGTTCCATGATCTGCCTTCGAGCCTGCTTTTCATCACCATCGGTTCCTGCCAGTACCAGCGGGAGTGCAGGCATGACTACTCGGAAAATTGATTTGAGTTTTGGCGATAGAATGACGCCTTCGGTATATTTTTTAGCTTCCTTACGGGTGCTACACATCAGATGCTTTTCATCTACTGTGAGCGTTTTAAAGCGCTCTAGTTCAGCCACTTCATTCTCTGTGGTATTGATCAAATACCACCACTCCGACAGGTCCAGCATTTTCTCAGCTTCTTTCGGATAGTCTTTGAGTTGCTGGGTTCCCTGGCGGAGCCAGATGCTTAACTTGCGCCAGGTCTTTGCGCCGAATACGAAAGGCTTAACCAGGGTTGGATTGGTGGTTATGACGTGACCTTCATCGGTGTAGACATGGGTCTGGCGGCCTGTGTATTGATATTTCTCACCGATATCGGTGATGGTGTTAATCAGCGATATAATCGTGACCGCCAGCATGTCCTGATATTGCTCGCTGGTCAGAATGCCCATATCCAGAATGGTGACATCAACTTCTGGCCACTGGCGACCCGGTCGGTTAAAAAACCGGCCATGCAGACCCTGAGTCCAGTATTCCAGTGACTCGGCCAAATGAATGATTCTGTCTCTTCGCTTTGGGGTTATTTGCTGTTTGTTTGAATAGGCCTTAAATTGACGAACCACATCGCTAATAATGACATAATCGCGCTTTGCCTCTCGCGCTTCACGCGTGGCATCCAGGATGGCTCGACGGATTAATAATTTATCGGGTTGTTCGATATCACCTTCTTTTTTAGGGTCGGCACCGGTAATCATTAATCGAGTTAACAGCTCCATTTCTCCCAGAAAGTCTCGCTCCTCCTGATCATCATCTTCGTCCAGACCACCCTGCTTATCGAACTTGATATCTACCGATGCACTTAACGCGGCTTCCATCGCTTCTTCATTTACTTCAGCCTGTTTCAATGCTTCAAAAGCCTTGGCATAAGGTGGCAGGGAGATGTCTGAGGTGGTGGTGAACTTCACCATGTTGGTGGTGAGTCCGGTCGATTCGAGGTATTTACCCGTTAAACCAAAGCTGTTGCCTTTTTCAATGATGAACAGACGTTGCTTCAGCATCGCCATATCATGCAGCACCAGATAATTGATCAGGGCAGACTTGCCTGCACCGGTGGGGCCGAAGATTAAACCGTGGGCAACTCGTGTTTTATCCTTAACCTGATCAAATAACATAGGCTCCCCAATCCGGTTAAAAAACAGGTTACCTGGATTGCCAGTTCCGCGCCCTCGACCATACAAAGGCAAATAACAGGCAAGATGATTGGTATAGGTCAGTCGCGTACTTTTGCCCTGTCGTTGATCGAGTTGATAATCAAACGCCATAGGTAGATGCCGTACATAATTATCCAGCGCGGTTGGATCAAATTTCGGTTCAATCGGATTAAATTTAGATGCCGCAAGAATGGTCACGGCTTGCCGTGCTTTACGGTCCAGTTCCAACTCTGAATTGGCTCGAATGTACACTCCGGAAAATGTGGGATAGAGGCCATGGCCACTAGCCATGTTATCCAATGCACTGTGGGCCTGTTTAGCGGATTGTTTGGCGGCAGGGCTACCCTGCCCGGCAGACTCAATAATAGTATTACAATGTTTTTCCACACTATTTTGAGAGGCCACCACAATCGTGGTTACAAAGGTTGAACCTTTCGGTAACAGATCCCACATGGATGCAGTTGATCCTGCATGCGTTTTAATCTCTGCCGTTAGAATGCCGGTGGCTGGTGGATTATCGATCGCTTGCAGGGCAATCAATCGATGCGGCATACCGTGAAATTTCCAGATACCGTTATCCTTATCAGATTCAGGGTATCCGGTGAATAACAGTTCGGATAAATCTGCACCTATACCGATACAGGAATCGTCATTTGGAAACGGACGCGCCTTAAGGTATTCCTGGGGAGACTCAAAGCTCTCCGGTTTGGGCGAAAACCAGGGCAATAACCAGGTGTATAAGTCGTCAGCTGCATAACGCAGGGACTCCACGCCTATTTGTCTTAATGCACTAATGAATGACTCTACCGCATCGTTTAAATCTGTTGCTGGTGTACCCCGTCCGGGTATAGGTCGACCGGATTTCGTCAGGTAGTCTGATGGATTCGATTTTCGGTAGATAACACAGCGGACTTTTCTATATTGTCCATTCCAGTTGAACTGCGCCACATCATCACGGAATAAACCTTCTTCTTTAGCCAGGTGGCCAATGTGCTCCGCCATTTCATTCATCCATATTTCATGATGTCTGGTGGCTTTGGCTTCATCCGTTGCATAGGCTCTCAACTGATCGACCAGATCGGTAATTGGCTCGTCGTTTAAATAAGTCTGAACGATAAGTGGATAATCACGATCACCGGGCAGGCGCTGTAATGCCTGCTGAATACCTGACTCTATGATTTCGAGGACTTTTTGTGACTGACCTTCCACATCTATCGGAATCAGTTCAAAAACGGCACCCACGCTTAACCCGTCATCCAGTAAAAATACCTGCTGTTCCTTATCATAATCCTTGAACGGTAAAAACTGAGTGAATGAAGGGGGCTCCTTATAGATGGCTTCATACTCATCGGCTGTCAGCGGCTTTGTTCCATTTAAAGGTAAAATGCCCAATAGCCGTCGTATGCTATCTTTAAATCTCAAACCACTGTCTGTCTCTGTCATGACGAAACTTTTGTGTTGGCTATCCTGCATAAAAGCACTCCGTAGCATTCCAATAACTCATCGCACCATTTCCCCGGGAAGCGCGTACTGATCTTTTTCATACATTAGATAAGCCGAGCTGTAGCCTGGAACCGGATGCCCTTTACGGCTTAAGTGCGGAAAGACATACAGGCTTAGTTCAGGATTAGGCAGGCGCGGAAACTGTTGACTGATTTCATTATTCGCATCACGGGTATAGCCAGCGAGATCCCTGCGTTCATTGCGCAGTTGTCTAAACATCTTTGGTACAACATCGGTTGAGCCCGCGTGATTTTTATACACGTTTAATATTTCATCGCCGGTTTCGGGGATCAGCTTTTGACTGCTGCAGGCTGTTAACAGACCGAGGCTAATCAAAGTGGCTAACAGCCGTGTTTTGTTGTGTGGGTACTTGATTGGCATAGTCCAGCTTCCTACCTTTGGTTAAATAATCGATGGTGATTTCATCTTCAACATGCAGAACCACATCCTGCCCGCCATCGAGGTACACGAGATCGATGGCATTACGCTGTCGCTCTCGAAGATAATCGGTCAATTCTTTCAATGATCCTGAGAGAGTCGCAGCTGCGATGTAGTCGCCCTGGTCGCCAGAGAAAAATGACTGAGTTACTCCGTCGCTGACCGTTATGAGTTAGGCTTAAGGAGTTGAACCGCATTGGCAGTAAGGCGATTTCACCTTACCCTAAAAGCAGAAATTCAAGTTAAATTAGGTGAAGAGATGACAACATTAACCGTTACTGCCAAAGGCCAGATAACTTTCAAGCAGGAGTTACTAAATCATCTTGGCGTGTGTCCCGGTCAAAAAATTGAGGCTGAAAAGCTTCCCGATGGCCAGATAATTGTAAAGGCAGCTGGACAACATGGCACTATTTTAGATCTCATCGGCTGCCTAGCAGAAGATAATAAAAGGACTCTATCAATTGACCAAATAGGCCAAATTACGTCTGAAGGCTGGTCTGGTAAAGAATGAAAATCACTGTTGATACCAATGTACTTGTAAGGGCGGCTGTACAGGATGACAAGAAACAGACATTGATGGCCGTAAAAGTGCTTCAGAAAGCGACCTTAGTAGCGATACCTTTGCCGGTGCTCTGTGAATTTGTCTGGGCATTAAGAAGCGGCTATAAAAAATCAATCGCTGATATTTCATACGCAATTCTTAAACTGATGAATTCGAGCAATGTAGCCATGAACCGACCTGCGGTTGAGGCCGGTCTTGCTGTGCATGATGAGGGAGGTGATTATGCTGATGGCGTCATCGCTTATGAGAGGAACTGGTTAGGCGCTAAGGAATTCGTTTCGATTGATAAAAAAGCTGTATTACTGCTTAAAAATCAAGGCAAGGCGGCTCGATTATTAACATGACCTAAAATTTACTTAAAAAAAACAGCCTGAAAAGACCTGTTATAAGGTCTCTAAATTGATATTAACGACTATGAGAGTTATAATTAATCCATTAAATCAATTATTAATGGATGTAAAACTTATGAGTGGACAGGAAATATTAGCCGATATGACTGTTAGCATTTCAGAATTAAAGAAAAATCCGATGGCTGCGGTTGATTCCGGGGAAGGGTTTCCTGTCGCAGTTCTGAACCGTAATAAACCCGCCTTTTATTGTGTGCCAGCGGATGCCTATGAGTTATTGATGGATAAGCTAGAAGACATGGAATTAAATAAACTGGCTGATGCGCGTCGAGGCCAGGAAGTCATCAAGGTTTCTATTGATGAGTTATGAATTAGAGTTCCTCGATGAAGCAGTAAGAGAATGGGAAAAGCTTGATAACACGGTTAAACGGCAGTTTAAAAAAAAGCTTAAAGAGCGTTTAGAAAATCCAGTGATCGAATCGTCGAGATTATCTGGCTCTCTTAATCGCTACAAGATTAAATTACGATCTGCGGGATACAGGTTGGTTTATGAAGTTCAGGACAGGCGTGTCACTGTGCTGGTTATCGCCATTGGTAAAAGAGAGCGAAATCTGGTCTATAAAACTGCAGCGAAACGACTCTGATCTTGCCAACATAGCCAGCTGGCTATGTTGGGCAGGTACTGTGTCTCTAGTGAATTCATTCACTGGCAGTTCAGAAAGAATGTTGTAAGATTAAATCAACAGGATTGAGAAATAAATGGAGAACCACTATGAGTATTGAACACATTGAATGGCAGCTGATCGCCGCACTGGGTTACCTGGTGTACGCCCTGATCATGCTGGCAGGAAAACGCACTGCCTGGCAGAAAAGAAAGGTCGTGTTAATCGGTTTCACCCCTGCCCTGCTGGCCGGACTGTTTTTTGTGGCGCAATACCTGCTGGAATTTGCTTATATGGACACGTATATGCCACCAGCCTTGATCCAGGCATTCACCACGTTCTATGCCAATGCGAGCATCCTGATGTTTTTAACTGGTTTGATTGCGGTAGGTTACATGGCTTTACCAGTCACTGCTAAATCTGTTCAGGAATTGGCTAATACCGCAAAACAGACTAGCAAGTATCAGGTCAATTCAGAAGATGACTGCATCGATGCTAGTTCGAACTATTTACGGAAAAAGAAACAACAACGAGCTTACGAAAGAGAAGAAACTCGCCAGGAAGAAGAGGATGAAAGAAGGCGCAGTGCCGAATTTATTTGGGACTACAATAACGATTACATTTAATTTAGTTGTTTAAATGAAATGAGTACAGTCATCCATAACTGCGCTCATGTTTTGTTCAAAATAGTAATTTCTTTTTCATTTCGAATCGCTTTTAAATCCTGATTTAGCCCCACCAATAGCACGACTTGATCCAGATGATTTACCTGGAGAACCAAGAGATCCAAGCTGCAATGATGACATCCTGACACCTGCCATATTCATAATCCACAATAATAAAAAGGGTGCTACCACATAAAACAACGTAAGCACGATATCCAGGATCAGCCGGTTTGCCCCCATGTTATACACACTCCCCAGCATGGTGGCGTCAGGGTGCATCGATATAAATAATTGTGCATCCAGATAATCCGCAAAATTCCAAAGCGTTGTGAAAAACTGGATCGCTAACAAGATAAATATCATCTGTATCGTGGCATCGATGTCGTAATTCGACATAATCATGTAAACCAGTAACAGCATATAAATCATCATCAATAGTACAGCCTGAACCATCGGTGCTGCCTGCTTTGCGATGAACATGTTGGTGTAAAAATCTATCAGTTGGCTACCATACGAATTTGCACTAGATGCCCCAGCACCCTTTGCGGCATTAAATAGTTTACTTGCAGCTCCGGTTTTCAGTAATAAAGCACCTCCGCCGATCCCAGCAAGTGCTGCAGCACCCTTCTCCCCTGCTTGGGCTGAAGAGTCAGTGCTAATATCAGCAAAATCATTTGAACCCATAATGCCGCCTTTATCGGCAGAAAATGAAGGAGGATCTTGAGCTACATAGTTATTGATAACCAGGTCCTCTAGCTGCTCATCAGTAAATGTATAGCGAACTGCGGCATTTCCTACTGCCGCAAAAGCATTAGTCGATAGCCTAATGGCTTTTTGAGTGAGCGTTTCATTCGGTAGCGATGGTGTATAGGCCATATAGTCTTTTGAGGCTTCAATAGAGGCTAATAACTTTCTTTTTAGTCCTCTCGCGCCATCCTCCCACCATTCATCACAGTAGGGTTTACCATAAAGAGGTTTATTTGGATCAGGGTTATTGATCAGTTCATCAGGATAAAAGTCTCGCGCCTGGTTAACAGGCCAATTATAAACACCGTTACGCGCCTGGAATCCGCAACCACCGAACATATTCCCACATAACCTTTTATCATGCTCTTCATAAAAACCAGATGTCTCCAGATAGTAGTGTGAGCCAATAAACATCCAGTCATCATGCTCCGGGCTTCGATTACCGCCGGTGGCCGCATTCCTAGATATTAAAAAATTCGGCCATGTTTGTCTGGCCACATAATTATAATGCTGACCGCCACGCATGGCTTCCGCATATTTAGATTTAGAAGGTAGGTAACATTCATTCGCAAATCGCATATATTCTTTTCGTAGACTTTGATCTTTTATAGTCAAATTCCTTAACTGCATATCCAGTCCTTTGATGTCTTCAAAACAGGTAAAGGATGTTGATATAGCGGCATTCACGCCCGAACCAATAGATAGCGTTAACCACCAGAGCACGGGGATCGATACGTTATTGATAGCGGCCAAATGGGCATCATAAGTCGAACCCGTATTACTCCCGACCACATTAGTAAAAACATCGGTTCCCCCAACCTGGTTCGTACAAGCGACTCGATAACGGACCTCATTGACATCCAGCCTTGATGTGGGTACTACAGCAATCATAAAAACAGCTAACATGGCCAGCGCATCAAAGTTGACTCGTGTTTGAGAAACCAGGGAAGCTGCCTTGTCATTTTGGGATTGAAGCGGCTCTTTCCAGTTTTTTATAATCATCATTATGAATGGGAATAACAACAGCCCTGATGCCCTGAAAAGCTCATACATGGTTCCGTAGATCGACCACCCAAACATGGTCGTATAGATTTCTAATAAGGAGCCTACGTTCATTACCGTACCTTATTGATTAAAGAAATAAATGATGAAAAGTATGCCAATCAGAGTGACCGCTAATCCAGCTGTTACTACCTGGTAATTGTATTTTTGTAGCTTTACATTGAGAAGCTCATTTCGTAATACATCCACCTCTTCAGCTTTTTGAATCGCTAATTTTGTCACCGAGATATGGCATCCCTTTTCTTTACTGATCGTCGCTAAATTAGATGTTATCTCTGAAGTATCGATTGCCGCTGACATGATAATTACCTCATTAAAAAAGTATAAATGTTGACATGAATGCTCTGTATCAAAAATAATTCAACGGCAAGAAAAATCAATAAAGTTGAAACACGGCTTTGTAATGCGCGATCAATTACTGCGTAATCCCAGCGTCGAACCCTGCCCCAGAAAGCAATAATGTTTTGCCAGAATAGATATAAAAATATGTACAGCCCCCATCTAATGAACTGGGTCCAAAATCCAAATGTACGAATGGATTCATTCATTTGCTTCAGCTGCTCACCGGTCATCGACTCAACCATGAGTAGGCCAAGGCTAGCCATGATAAACAAAGCGATTAGAACGCCGACCACTAGAAACAGGCCATACAAAGCCCGTTTTATAAGCGGTTTGGAATAAGTGTCGTTTTCAGCTACGGTCATCGCATTAAAGCCCCTTAATTAAGAGGCACTCCCCCATCTAAAAGCGTGGGCTCTTCACCTACAATTCCGGTATCTGACGCGATCCCACTAGACTGGCGAGCATTGTGTTGGTTGATAATCGATATTGCGGTTGAGTTGACCGTTGTGCGTTTTAACGCCAAAGCTTCATAGATTTCATTGATGGCAATATCCAGATCAGCAAAGGTTTTGCCTCGGACATATTCCTCGGTTCTATCCGATATATTGGCAGCCACGTTATCAGGGTGTTTAAGCCCCATTAATAACATTTGACGAATGAGCGTGACTCGCTCATAGGCCTCATTAACCGCCATTTCGCTGACCAGTCGCTCCATGAAAACCAGTCGTTCACCAAGCGGCATACCCCTGAGTCCATCAACCAGACCACTGGAAAGCCTCGCACTGGTAAATTTATTGATGTCCTCAAAATCATGGATAATGATAGCGCTAGATAATGCGGCTCGTATCAGCGGCTCCAGGTCGGCTACGACCGGCCTTAAACCTTTACCGGTAATAGATTCGGGTTCAACATTGTCCACGGCAGTGATAATTCGTAAATCCCCTACTACGTTTTGTATCCAGTCTCCCGCTATAGAGGGACGTGACCAGATCTGTACGATGGGTTGTTGAGCCAGTACACCTGTTGGGATTTCATTGGTCGAGACATCACCGGTACGGCCTATCATGATGTTGTAGCCAGCGATCACCAGATCGTGATTGATCTGAACAGGTCGCTGTACGGTTCCGTATTCATTGCCACCTAACCATTTAATCGGTCCATTCTTATCAGCGGCGATCTCACTTTTCATGTCCACAATGTTTTGACCAGATTCACCCCCAATTTTCCATTTGTTAGCAACAACCGCCGTCATGAAATTATCATAGGGATTTTTACCCTGGCGCATTTCTGCCTCCATCTGCTCACAGGTCTTGTAAGAAAAGCGGAATAGCTCTGCTGTTTCGTCGAGACTTTTGGTCACAATGTTATACAGGTTCGGATTGATTTTTTGCATCAAATAACCGGGTAAACCCGCTACCGCTGCCGACATGGCATTTTGCAATTGCATGGGTATTTCCCTGACCCTGGTTTCAATCTGATTGATCATTTGCGCAATATTGTCCTGGAAATCAAATTCACCACAGGAATACCCAAAACCGAGTTTTAATCGTGCCGTGACACGATGAGTGACATACCCTGAGCCAGGCGCTGGAACCACCTTGCCCCCACCTAGTTTTAAAAAAAGTAAATCAGTACTATCATCGATTTTGGGTAAAGTAGGGTCTTGGGCGAATGCATTAACACTAAAAGCGCTCAGCATTATTACCGACAATGGCCCAATCAACTTTCGACTGTTTCTAAACATGTCTGTGCTCACCATTATTCCCCCCCTTGAGACCTGTCATAGTCTTCCTGTTGCTGGATGATATATCTCTCATAAGCCGCTCTATCTTCTTCAATCCCTGCCATGATATTGCCCAATGACAGGCAAACTTTTGGTAGGGATAATTCGCCTATCTTATGCCCACTGGTATTGGAGCAGCATTCATACGTTTTATAATAATTCCAGGCATACCCGCCATAACCACTTGGCTTTAAGCTATCTACTTTCAAATCCTTGCCCTGGGGGTAATACGGATCGACTCTACAGCTCTTAACTTCTGGGAAAATCATTTGCCATTTACCACCCTCGATAGAATGGGGCAATCCAACGCCGACACGGTGACCAGGTGTGACAGCTGTTTTCAATACATCGAGACCGCGCCATGCAAGCACACTGGCTGTTTTAGCATCGTGGCTTTGATTGAGAGTTCCATCCCGTGGATACATGTTCCCCCATATTTCCTTAGTCAACACTTCACGGGTGTTACTGACGCTCTGTAGGGTATCTGTGCTGAATGGATTGATGATGGTTTTGCTATGGTCGGTGCCACTGATTGGGCCATCGGTTAATGGGTAACCACTACGCCACCAGAAAGCGTCTGCAAACGATAAATAATAAGGCTGGAAGGGTTTAATATTGGTAGGGCAAAATAGATTAGGCGCTGCAAATCGAGGACTCGCTAGATTTCCCCACCCAGAAGAGGCTATAGCGCTCATAGAGGCGACCTGGAACCCATCCATGATCGTATTCATATTTTCTTTAATCTGCTTTATCGTTTGTACGGCTGATAAAACTTCTTCAACTTGTTGAATGATTTCAAAGGCTAAAATAGCTGCTATCAGCTTTTGCTTAATCGTATTTACGACTTCATCCATGGTCGGGATTTTAATTTTGCTGGAATCGAATCCGAAGCCTGTTTTATTGAGTTTGTCTTTTGTCTCTCTATCAACTCCCGCAGGTTGAACGTTTGTATCCCTGCCGTACTCAGGCACCTTATAGCCACTAAATGAGGGTCTAGCGCCTGCATTGATGAGATCCGGTAGAATAGCCAAAGGATGTCCAATGATGTCCACCTCTTTGAAGGATATCGTTTGGTGCTGTCCTTGCCTGAGTGGGTCAGCTCGACCACCCTGCAAACCACCCACCAAACCTAACAAACTGCCAGCTCCCGTGTTAGCCGTCGAAACTACGGCACCAAACGTATCACGCCATTCTTTTAGCGGCTCTTCACCTACTTCGTCATAAGCCGATATTAAAAGTTCTGGTAACGTATTTTGAATACGGGGGGAGATGATGGTATACATGTAAATGCCTTTACTCAGGCTAAAACCCCATTTCCAATGGGCGCAAACGCCGGTAACACAGTAACCACCACAGTCTTTGTCCAGCATCCCATTAATGGAGGTCCCAATCAGATCTTTCAGTTTGAACGTCGAGCTGTCGCTGTCTGACATTTTAGCTGGTTCAGTAAAGGACTCAGGACCAGTGACGGGAAAGTGCAATGGGTTAGCCGGTGTACCATAATCAACATTATCATCATAAGCCGTGGCTGGGGTTATAGATAAAGCGGTAACCCATATCAAAAAAATTAGTATCAGTTTTACGTGCATGGCAGACCCCTTAGCGTTTCCGGCTATTAACGTATCGTTTAATGGCAGTAGCCGTATCAGTGACACCATAAACAACATACTCACCCTCACCAAAAACAAAGGCAGGGAGTTTTTTGATATCCCATTGAATCAATAAAGCCACACCTTTAAATAACCTCATGGCCTTTTCTTTATCCAGACTACCCATACGTTCATTGGCAACTCGTTCAGCTTCAACCGGGTCTTCAGGTAAATCTTTTGTTACTTCAGCCTCAAGATTACTCAGCTCATCCAGATTAAAAACTTCGATATTGAATTGATATTCTGCGGCTACCTCAGAGTGCAGGATGGATCTCTGGTTAGTGCCTAAAAATGTCATCTTTGGTAAAGCTTCACTTGCATCAACCGTCGGTAAAAAATGCATTAACAGCAACGCTATCGTTAAAAATAGTTTCATGGCCCTGCCCTCTCCTGTTTGATTTGATCGGCAATATAAAAACAGGCTTCTAATTCACTGATATTTTGTTCATCCATGATTTTTCTTCTGGCCTGCTTTTCATCACCATCGGTGCCTGCCAGTACCAACGGAAGAGCTGGCATGACGACACGGAATATAGATTTAAGTTTGGGTGATAAAATAACGCCTTCCGTGTACTTTTTTGACTCTTTCCGCGTACTACACATCAGGTGCTTTTCATCTTCCGTTAATGATTTAAAGCGCTCTAGTTCGGTGACTTCATTTTCTGTTGTATTGATCAAATACCACCACTCGGACAGATCCAGCATTTTTTCAGCTTCTTTCG
>CALCSG010000171.1 GCA_937894085.1 uncultured Gammaproteobacteria bacterium
CAGAGAAAACTAACTTCAACCTACGGTCAGGGGAGTCTCCTGTCTACTCGAAAGACACGAAGAGCACGAAGGTAAATATTTAAATTTCATCTAAAAACACTAAAGTTTTATGCAATTACATCCTTCCACATAAAAAATAATATGGCTCTGTATGAAAATCATGTAATGTCGTCATTCCCGCATGCTTTTAGCGGGAATCCATTAATAACGAAGTTAAAACTTTTAAAAGTGCCATATCTGTAATTGATTTCATCCTTAGATCCGTTAACGGTGCGTCCATGCACCACTACTCCGGCTAAAAACATGCCGGAATGACAGTGGTTTTGGTATAGAGAGGTTTTACATGATTTTCATACAGAGCCATTTAAAATAAAATTTACCGGGTAAATTTAGTTTTCTTCGTGACTTCCAGGTAACAAAACCTTGTTTCTTGTAGGACTGGGCTCGCGCAACGGGCTGACACGCTGCGTGGTGAAAATCAAATGTTTTTAATTAGCCAGCGGATTAAATCAGTCCATAAATGGCTGATCTGTTGTTTGTTCGGCATGATTCCAGCGTGCGGTAATTCCAGCGTGATGACAGGAATGCCCAGCAGAATGCCTGCATAGTTTCCTAATGAACCGGGATAAGTGCCCATCAGATTTTTATGCAGGTAACCAATACGTTTTGGAGCATTGTCACGATTCGGCGCATCGTAGTCGACAAGACTATAAGGAGCATGAACCGAAATAATGACATCCGGTTTGAATTGCTCTATTTTATATTTCAACCATTGTGTTTCAGGTTCACTGAGTGGTTTCTCGCCCGGATAACGACGCGGATTACGCTTTGTTTTATCCTCCCAGTAGGATAAGGCCGACTGTTCATCGTCAGCCGAAAGAAAGTTGCGGTTGAGGTCGACGCCGTGTGCATTTAGCCGGTTCTGGTTGGGAATTAAAGCTCCATCGGGGTTCATCAACGGGATTACCTGCCAGTGAAATAACCCGGAATGATGTTTTTCCAGAGTTTGCATCCATTTAAATACTATGCTGATGGAAGCCAGTTCATCTCCGTGTGTACCGCCTATCAGTAATACCCGTCCTTTATTTTTTTTGCCTTTTAAGGGCGGGTATTCTTTCACTAAAATCGGAAAATTGTTAACGGAATTAAATCCGTCAGACTGTAAATTCAATGCCTGGCATTCTGCCAAACTCACGCTGGCCAGTTTTTGACTGACTTTCTGACAGGCCTGACTAGCCGTTATAAGCTGATTTATACTGCCGTAGGTCTCAGCGAATGTAAGCTGGATACAGCAGTATAAAAATAGAACAGTAAATCTCACACCAGCCTTACTATGATACCGTGCTGAGCTTATAGATTTTTATGCACGGCATTAGAGGCTATAGCTGCTTCCTTAACGGCGGCAGGCACAGTATCGATGAGTCTCGGGTCAAACGGTTTTGGAATGATGTAATCTTTACCAAATTCCAGTGATTCGAGGTTATAAGCGTCCAGAACCTCCTGAGGTACAGGCAGTTTAGCGAGTTCTCTTAACGCATTTACTGCTGCTATGTGCATCTCCAGGGTAATGTGTGTAGCACGAGCATCGAGAGCACCACGAAAAATGTACGGGAAGCCAAGTACGTTATTAACCTGATTCGGATAGTCACTTCTACCTGTTGCCATGATCAGATCGTGGCGGGTTTTAAAGGCTAGTTCCGGAAGAATCTCCGGGTCGGGATTGGAAAGCGCAAATACGATAGGGTTATCAGCCATTGTACTCAGCATTTCTGCGCTTAATATGTCGGGGCCGGATACGCCAATGAACACATCTGCCTGTTCCATGGCATCTGCCAGGGTTCTTTTTTCGGTTTCTCGGGCCAGTGCATGCTTATATTTATTCAAGTCAGTTCGGTCACAGTGAATTACCCCTTTGCTATCCACCAGAGTGATATTGTCCTGTTGCGCTCCTAACGATATCAATAAATCCATCGATGCGAGGCCTGCAGCGCCGGCGCCCACACAGGTAATGCGTGCTTCTTCCAGGGTCTTACCCTGAATTTCCAGCGCATTTAACAGGCCTGCCGCTATGATGATGGCGGTGCCATGCTGGTCATCGTGAAATACAGGAATGTCCAGCTTTTCAGTCAGTGCCTGTTCAATTTCAAAACACCTGGGTGCTGCGATATCTTCCAGGTTGATACCACCAAAACCGCAGGAAATATTAGCCACGGTGGTTATAAACTCTTCGGTGCTGGCGGCGTTAACCTCGATATCGAATACATCAATATCGGCAAAAGCTTTGAATAAAACGGCTTTACCTTCCATCACCGGTTTGCCTGCCAGTGCACCTACGTTACCCAGCCCTAAAACGGCGGTGCCATCGGTGATAACCGCTACCAGGTTACCCTTGGCAGTATAACGGTAGGCGGCATCCGGATTAGCCGCAATTTTACGTACCGGTTCTGCAACTCCGGGGGTATAAGCCAGCGACAGATCGTGCTGTGTAGCGGTCGGTTTAGTGATTTGAATAGCCACTTTGCCGGGGGTAGGGTGTTCATGATAAGTCAGGGCATCCTGCTGCAGGTTTTTTATATTCATACTGGGTGTGGTTTATTTTATTTAGGTTATGAAAAGAAGATCTAAGTTTAATAACCTAGAGCTTATGCAAATGATGACCAGGTTTCAAATAATTGTAAAACTTAATCTTAAAACTATTTTGGGGTCCTGCATATTTAATATATTAAATGGCCCTCTAGAAAAGATCATGTAGATCGATTCTGTTTACAAACGGCGTCATTACATCCCTAGTTTCCGTTAACGGTGCAACCCTGCACCACTTCTCCGGCATGAATTTAGCCGGAATCCATTTTGAATTGAAGCAATATCGAAAATAATAAGCTGCTGTTCGATGGGTTTCATCCTTAGATCCGTTTACGGAACCAATGACGGCATTACATGATTTTAATACATAGCCATCATATTTTAATGGAAGTAATGTGAATTAATCTAGTTCAGAGTGCCGTAGTAATAGCAGCTTGATTGCTATTGAAGCGAATACTAGCGTGCAAGCACCCTCTTTAGGCTATCCTTGTCTATCGGGTATAAGGCCTTCCCTGGCCACAAAAAAGGGTACCCGTGGGTACCCTTTCGGTAAAACTAATAACTGGTAATTACTTTCCGTAACGTTCGCGGAATTTATCAACCTGTTTGGCAGACTGCAATACATGCTGTTTACCGGTGTAGAAAGGATGAGAAGCACTAGACACTTCAAGTTTGATCAGAGGGTATTCATTACCATCTTCCCACTTGATAGTTTCTTTACTATTGAGCGTTGAACGCGTCAGGATTGCGAATTCAGAAGAAGTGTCCTGAAAAACTACGTCTTTATATACTGGGTGGATATCCTGTTTCATATCTCTAAGTTCGGCACTTGCTAAAAAGGTCGCGAATTCTGCCCCTATTTGAGGAAAAGTGCAAGTGATATTTTTTAGTGGAGGATAGATTTCTGTAAGTTCTTCAATATTCGGTCTAAAACCACTGAAATTAGCAGTGAATTTTACACTCTAACCAAGCTGTATTATCAGGCATAAATATTAGTGAACTCTAATTGTAATTTACGTCGTAAAGTTAATGTAAAGTATCAGAAAGTGCTAGAAAATACATGTTCCTTTTAGGCTTAGTCCTGTTATCCACAAAACCTGTGGATAAGTCTGTGAATAAAGGGTTCATGATGGTCTATAAGGCTTGTAATTAAAGGCTTTTTGTTAAATTAGTCATTTTTTAACCAGTCTGTAATTAACCTTATAAAACAATAAGTTATGAATATATTAAAAGATTTTTAATTTTTTTAAAGATTTCCTATTGACAAAACGCGAGATATTTCAAGTTGTGTATAAAAACAACAAAATTTAACCAGATTTATACTTTTCTATGCTGAATTCATGGTTTTTTGGGGTAATCGCTAGCACAGAATTTAGTATTCGCAAGAAAAAAATAATTTAATTTTACGCTAACCTGTCACGGCTCTTTTTGTGTTTGTTTAGTGGCCGGTAATCCGCTTAATTTTTGATGATAATATCAAAACAGAATTTCTGGCTGGATGGATAGCTTTTGACTGATGTCTACATCAAGAAAAAGAGCCTGTAAATCATTATGAAACTGCAAACCATGTGATGTGGGTTTTAAGTGTCCATCTGAATTCACTAAAAGTTTGAGTTCCACTGCTTGATGAATGGCAGAATCTAGCAGCCGGGTTGAAAGCCCGCAATGTTGACTGAAAAGCGATTTATCAAAACCTTCTACCAGGCGTAATGCGTTTAGCATGAACTCAAAAACAAGGTCCTGTGCGAGCAGTTCTCTTTGTTCACTGATTCGATGGATCCCCTGATGTTGCATATAGCTCTGTGGGTGGCGAATTCGGGTTCTGCGGATAACGCGTCCTTCAGCCGGCAGAGTAATTTTGCCGTGAGCACCGGCGCCGATGCCGAGGTAATCACCAAAAGACCAGTAATTTAAATTATGCCGGCTTTGCCTGTTTTGTTGTGCATATGCAGAAATTTCATATTGTTCATAACCTGCTGTTGATAATGCCTGCTGAGCCTGTTGTTGCATATCCCAGCTTAAATCATCATCTGGCAGGTTTCCTGGAAGTTTGCTATGAAACAGCGTATTGGGTTCTATGGTCAACTGGTACAGGGAAATATGTTCCGGTTGACAGTCAAATGCCCGGTTTATATCTGCCATCTGCTGTTGTAACGACTGTCCGGGCAGGGCATACATTAAATCAAGGTTAATGTTATCAAAACCCGCCTGACGGGCTTTATTGAAGGCTGCAATAGATTGTGAACCGTTATGAATACGACCTATGGCCTGCAGGCTGCTATCATCGAAGCTTTGTATACCGATGGATAAGCGGTTAACGCCAGCATCCCTATAACCCTTGAAACGCGATACATCGGCACTGCCCGGATTGGCTTCCATGGTGATTTCTATACCGGAGTTAAAATTCAGCAGGGCACGTAGGTCGGATAATAATTGCTGTATGGCTTCGGCAGAAAATAGCGAAGGGGTTCCTCCGCCAATGAAAATACTGCTGATCTGCCTGCCCCAGATCAGTGGCAAGTCCTGTTGCAAATCTTCGATCAGGCTTTTGATATAGCGCTGTTCATCGAAGTTATCGGCTGTATGCGAATTAAAATCACAATATGGACATTTCCGTTCACACCAGGGCAGGTGTATATACAGGCTAAGTGGTGGATTACTGGTAAATATCAACCGATCAGACTCTATAGCTTACTTTGTCAGTTTGCTGACCAGCTCACGAAGTGCCTGACCGCGGTGGCTGAGGGAGTTTTTCACTTCGGCACTGAGTTCGGCACTGGTGCAGCCGTGGGTGGGTACAAAAAAATAAGGATCGTATCCAAAACCGCCTTCACCATGAGGTTCCAGCACAATACGGCCTTCCCAGCTACCTTCGCAAATTATTGGAGAAGGGTCTTTGGCATGCTTCATGTAGACAATCACCGCACGATAACGCGCGGTTCTCTGATCTTCAGGCACGTCGCGCAGTTTTTCCACCAGCAACGCATTGTTTTTCTCATCGGTGGCGTCGGGTGCAGAAAATCGAGCGGAATAAACGCCGGGCGCTCCGTCCAGGGCATCGACTTCTATACCGGAATCATCTGCTATTGCCGGTAAACCGGTGAGCTCGGCTGCATGACGAGCCTTGATAATAGCATTTTCGACAAAGGTAGTGCCGGTTTCGGGAACGTCCGGCACATTAAATTCTGCCTGGGTGTGCACGTCATAATCCAGTGGTTGCAGCAAGGCTGACAATTCACGCAACTTACCCTGATTACCCGAGGCGATGACCAGTTTACGCATGTTTATTCCCCTTTTTGTAGAATGAAAATTTCGTTGATACCCTTGCTTGCCAGAGCCAGCATATCGTCGAGATTGCCCTGACTGAATGGAGATCCTTCGGCGGTTCCCTGCACTTCAATAAAGCCGCCATTACTATCCATTACCACGTTCATGTCAGTCTCAGCACTACAGTCTTCGGGATAATCCAGATCCAGAACCGGACGTCCGGCAAAAATTCCAACCGAAATTGCAGCGACCTGGCACTTAATCGGGTTCTCTTTTAATTTGCCTGAATCCAGCAGGGTCTGTATCGCATCAGACAGTGCTACAAAAGCACCGGAAATAGACGCAGTACGGGTTCCACCATCAGCCTGAATCACATCACAATCGATGGTAATGGTTCGTTCACCCAGAATTTTAGTGTCGACACAGGCACGCAAAGAACGGCCGATCAGACGTTGAATTTCCATCGTACGTCCACCTTGTTTACCTGCGCTGGCTTCACGTCGCATACGACTGGAGGTGGAGCGTGGCAGCATTCCATATTCAGCCGTGACCCAACCGCTACCTTTGCCTTTGAGAAAGCCGGGTACGTGTTCATCGATAGACGCGTTGCACAGCACTTTGGTGTTTCCGCATTCGATTAATACCGAACCTTCCGCATGCATGGTGTAATGTCGGGTGATTTTGATATCTCTGAGTTGGTCTAACTCTCTACCGCTGGGTCTCATGGTTTGCTCCTGAAAAATGCGCGGATTATACCGGTTTTTTAAAATAAAAAATTCCTTATAAGATGTGATCTAAATTCTTATTAGGTAGAATGCAATGATTCAACGAAGGATATTACTATGTTAAAAAGTATGACGGCATTTTCCCGTGTGCAGCAAAGCAATGACATTGGCGAAATCGTATGGGAAATTAAATCAGTTAATCACCGCTACCTTGAGCCGATGTTCAAGTTACCGGAGGACTTTAAATTGCTGGAACCCGATATCAGGCAGCTACTGGGACGCTTCGTAAGTCGCGGAAAGCTCGATATTGGACTGCGTTATAAGCTCAACCGTAAGATTCAGACATCCATACAGTTAAATGCTGATCTGGTTAAGAACCTGCGCAAGGTAGAACGTGAAGTTCTCACTATTGTGCATGAGGGCCACAGCCTGTCTGTGTCAGATATTTTACGCTGGCCGGGTGTAGTGGATGAAATGGAAAAAGATTTCAAACCGTTGCAGGAATTAGCACTGTCCAGTCTTACCAGCGCATTGGAGCAACTGGTTGACAGTCGTGAACGGGAAGGTAAGGCGTTATATGAAATGATTGCTTCACGCTGTAAGCAGGTAACTGAAATTGTCAATAAGGTGCAGCAACGTCGCCCCGAAATGATGGAGGCAATGCGTCAGAAATGGTCTGCACAGCTAAATGATAAACTGGCCGAATGGTCCGAATCAGCAGATTCCGGAAGGCTGGAGCAGGAGCTTGCCATACTGGCGCAGAAGCTGGATGTGGAAGAAGAACTGGATAGATTAGTAGCCCATGTAGCTGAAGTAGAGCAGGTGCTTGATCGTGATGAGTCAGTAGGGCGCCGCCTCGATTTTTTGATGCAGGAACTCAATCGTGAAGCCAATACCCTGTCGTCAAAATCTCAGGATGCAGAAACCACCCGTCTGGCGGTTGATCTGAAGGTATTAATCGAACAGATGAGGGAGCAGGTGCAAAATATTGAATGATGTTTCAGCGTGTATTAATTGCTTTATAAATCAATCTCAGTGTTTCAGGTGTTGGAGTCGACATAAATTCTGGATTAGCCAATTTTAACAACTATATAGTTGCTTTTTAATATCAGTTTTAAGTAGACCGACTCCGACACCTCTCCAGCTATGTATTTCAGATAGATATCATGTGAATATTTTTGGCAGGGTGCGCACAGCGCACCCTACAACATACCAGGCAAAAGTAAGCTACTCAGGAGACGACTTTCAGTCGTCACATTTCAACCAATGGCTTTCAGTCCATAGTTGTTGAGTTACCTCTACAATACAGTATCTGTCACTTTGAACGGTTAGTTGTGTTGAGTAGCAAACGAAGTGACTTTTACTCCGGATCACCTTAGATCCAGAACAGGGGCGTAAGGTATTTAACCTGTAGATTCTACCAACTGTTGAAGAGGATGCACTATTCCGAGCAAACAGTTTTATCTAAAAACTGATATAAAGTCTCAAGATTGATTTCTAGTACTATAATCTGGATGGCGGTAATAAAAGCGTGCTTTTAACAGGACTCACTAAATATACCATTCCAGGGTGTATTCTTAACCACGATTTAACACCCTGAATTAGAATTATAAAATAGGTTTCAAAGAAGAGGCGTATCCAGTGATAGGTAAATTATCTGATGAAAAAATTGTAAATTTAATTAAATATGCCCCAACCATATTCATCATAATTTTATCGGTAATAGTTACTAATTTAGTAGTAATAAATTCAGGCAAAGAGCATCAGAATGATATTCAGCTTATAAAAAATGACTATTTCAGATCTAATAAAATTCGAGTTAAGGAAGAGGTCGATAGAGTCTACAATTTTATTGAAAGAGAATACTCCAGGTTAGTTTTACAGCCCGGTTCAACTTCTGAAAAAGCACTAAAAAAGTATGTACTAGAGCATATCAACAAAAATAGTAAATATGGGAAAAGTTCTTATATATTCATATATACCGTTGATGGTATTTGCCTTGCACATACAAAACAAGAATTGATCGGAATAAACAGGATAAATCTTCAGGATAGAGAAGGTAATTTTGTCGTTAAAGATGTGATTGATTTTGCGCTTAAAAATGAATCAGGTTATATGTCATATATAGCCCCTCTAAAAACAGAAAATAACCCGGAGTTCGACGAAAAAATCTCCTATATTAGAAAGTTTGATACCTGGCAATGGGTGATAGGAACCGGCTTCAACGTTCAGGCCTTGAGCGCAGAATTAGAGTCCAGGGAAAAAACATTAATTGATAACAGAAATGAAGTTTTGGGGGTTATTCTTAAGATAAGCCTGTTAATTACTCTCGTATTATCAATAATTTCATTTTTAATTTCACGTAATTTGAAAAATAGATTTTTGCAATACAAAACCGAACGTGAAAAATTTAACAGGGCTTTAGTCGATAGCGAGGCACGCTTTGCGGCATTTATGGAGCACACTCCGGCAGCGATGACTATCAAGGATGAAGATGGCCGGATGATCTATGCCAACAGGTATAGCATCGAACAATTAGCCTTAACGGACTGGCAGGGGAAGCTTACCACCGAACTGTTACCCGGTGCTGCCGGTGAGGCTATCATGGCAGCCGACCGCAAAGCCTGGGAGCTAGGCCATACGGCAGAGAATTTGACTGTTCCTGACTCCAAAGGAAACCCGCGTGAATACGAAACGCACAAGTTTGTAATTCGTCCTGACGACCTGCCACCGATGCTGGGCGGCATCTCTCTTGATATAACTGACCGAAAAAAAGCAGAATTAGAGTTGATTGACAGTGAGCAACGTTTCCGTGCCACCTTCAATCAGGCAGCAGTAGGCATTGCACGGTTAAATACTGATGGGCGCTGGCTGGAGGTTAATCAGAAGCTCTGCGAAATCGTTGGGTTTACCCAGCAGGAGTTGCTACAGAAAACTTTTCAGGACATCACTTACCCTGAAGATCTCGATAAAGATCTGAAATTGCTGGGTGAGTTACTGGCGGGCAAGCGTGACACCTACTCGATGGAGAAGCGTTACATCACACAGTCAGGTAATTTGAGCTGGATACGACTGACCGTTTCGCTGGCTCGTGCAGATGACTCGACACCACTTTATTTCATCTCAGTGATAGAAGATATCAACAAGCGCAAACAAATGGATGAACAGCTACTCAAACTGGCACAGGCGGTCGAGCAAAGTCCGGAAAGCATCATGATTACCAATACCAGTACCGAAATTGAATACGTCAACGAGGCGTTCTTACAAACATCCGGCTACAGCCGGGAAGACGCGATTGGTGGCAACCCACGACTGCTGCATTCAGGCAAAACACCCGCTAAAACCTATCAAAATTTATGGGATACGCTGGGTCGGGGTATTTCCTGGAAGGGTGAATTCATTAACAAACGCAAGGACGGCAGTGAATACATAGAGTTTGCCGTTATTTCTCCCATCAGTGTTCAGGATGGCGCTATTACCCATTATGTAGCGGTTAAAGAAGATGTCACCGAAAAGAAACAGATCGGCAGGGAACTGGATGACCATCGACACCACCTGGAAAAACTGGTCACTGAACGAACCAGCGAGCTGGCGGATGCGCAGATTCGGGCAGAAGCTGCGAACGTGGCAAAAAGCGCCTTTCTGGCGAATATGAGCCACGAAATACGCACCCCGATGAATGCCATCATCGGGCTGACTCACCTGCTAAAACGTGCTGAACACACACCTAAGCAGTCTGATCGTTTCGATAAGATCGACTCTGCGGCCGGGCACCTGCTGTCGATCATCAATGACATAC
>CALCSG010000172.1 GCA_937894085.1 uncultured Gammaproteobacteria bacterium
TCGCTAGATCTGGAATTAACTGCGTTGCACTTCAGAGTTGAATCCGCCTCATTTAGAACGCGAAGTTTTCAGTATTTTGTTTCTAGATAATCATCATAGAGTGATTGCTTACGAAGAGCTGTTCCAGGGTACTATCAGCAGTGCCAGCATTTACCCCAGAGAAGTTGTTAAACGTGCGCTTAAGCTCAATGCAGCTGCCGTTATTCTGTCACACAATCATCCTTCCGGTAATCCTGAACCGAGTCAAAGTGATATTCACATTACAGATAGACTTTGCAAAGCACTAGCGTTATTAGATATCAGGGTACTCGATCATATTATTGTCGGCGGTTCAAAGACAATTTCTATGGCTGATAAAGGAATGCTGTAATGAATGATCACAGTGAACTTATTGATATTCCGAGCGACTTCTTTTCTAAAACACTCAAGGAATATCGGAACTGGCACTTTGCCTGGTTTAGAGAAACTGTTCAAAATTCTTCTGATGCCGGAGCTTCTCAAATTGATTTTACAATCACAGAACTAAAACACTCAATCAAATTGACGGTTCAAGACAACGGGCATGGTCTGAATAAAAAATCGTTAACAGAAGGACTACTTACTTTAGGCGGGTCAATAAAACAGAAGGTATCTCAAAATGAAAATAAAACGATAGGAGGATTCGGCTATGCAAAACATATCATCTTATTTGCTCATCAACAGTATCAGATTGATACTCAGGATTTACGAGTGTCGGGAACAGGTATTCAATATGCGATTACGTCATCAACTGAATTTCTTGAAGGCACAAAGATCAGTGTGTACATCGATAAAACAGCAACTGAGACTGAACTGATCAACTATTGCAAACATTTGATCAGAAATTATCAAACTAGCATCAAGTTTAGTCTCAACAACAGAGCAGTTAGAACATCATTTGCTGAGTATGAATATGATTTTGATACAGAGTTAGGGCGTCTACAATTTTCTGAAGAAGAATCACATGATGTCACTTTCTTGATCAGAGTGCATGGCTTGCCGATGTTTTCATATCACTTAATCAATCGAGTGCAAAAAGGTTTTAACGGTACGCTGGATTTAAAGAGTGGGTCTACCGAACTATTAACCGCTAATCGAGATGGATTAAATCATGACGCCAGTGAACAGCTAGAGCTATTAATCTATGAACTCGTTGAGCAGCAGCACTTGTTCAAAAATCAGCATGAATTGAAGATCATATTTAATCCTATTGATGATCGATTAGAAGATCCTCGTGCTGATGTTGCAAGCGTCTTGCCTTTTAGTGCTCCTAATAAAATAATGTTTAATAAACAACTGATTGTGCTAATTAATCAGATTCAAGAGCATGATCTTGTTATTACTTATCCGGATCATTTTTATGTGCATATTACGCCGATCTTATTGCGAAGAGAGCGTCATAAAACTCAGCAGATAACGTTACCTTTTGTTAAACAATCATTGAGTTTACAGCGTATCAAGATACTCGCCTGGTGTTGGTATTATGCGGTGCAATGGATCTTAAACACTGAGTTTATACAGTACTGTCTCGATATTGAATTTGATGAAGAAAATAACCGTTATATTATTCGTGACTCAGATCATACAAATCGAATCGTCAGTACCGGCTTTATCTTTAGTGAAGCTATAGAAGGTCTCAATATACGGACTGAATCTGAAATTAAAATCTTGATTAATCCGAAATACATCGATACCGCCTGGTTGATCGGCGATGTTCTCGATATCGCTATTCATGAATGTGCTCATTGTATCGCGTTTCAACACGATGAAGCTTTCAATGATGTTGAATTACAAATACGCAGATGTCTTCGACGGTTAGTCGATGAAGACGAAATCTTAAATGATGCTAAAGCGATGTTAGATGACCTTCAGAGCATCATGAGTGGCTGAATAAGCTTCCTCACCACCCGCAGTCTCAACCCTAAAACTCATCAGCACAGAGCGACTTTTGTTAACAAGTATTATCAAAAGTTGATTTTTTTTGCAAATCACATAAACGAATTAAACAATCAAAAAAGGAACACTCAAATGACTAACCTTGATAAATCTCAAGCTGTAAATAAATACATTCAATTTTTAGAATCAGATGAAGATGACCCTGTCACCTTATATCTGGAAGGGCTGGCAATAACAGGCAGACGCTCAATGCGTTCTTTGTTACATAAAGCTTCAGATGTATTTGGCTTTGAAGGAGAGCTGACTAAAATGCCCTGGCCGTTACTACAGTATCAGCATATTGCTAAGCTACGCGCTGAATTACAAAATGAAGGCAAAGCAGCAAACACAATCAATTTATCAATAGCAGCTTGTAGGGGAGTCATGAAAGCTTGCTTTAATCTAGGTCTCATAAAAGCAGATCAACTCATGTTGATTAATGAAGTAAAAAGGGTCAGAGGCAAAAAACTACCGTCAGGACGAAAGTTGCTAGAACGAGAAATCAAAGCGTTGATAGGCGTTTGTAAGCGAGATAAAACGATAGCAGGAAGGCGTGATCTAGCAGTAGTGACTCTGATGTTATCAACAGGGCTAAGACGCTCAGAAGTCGTTTCACTGAATATTGATGACTATAATTCAAGGAACGGAGAGTTGACCGTCAAAGCAGGAAAAGGAAATAAACAAAGACTCGTGTTTATTCAAGTAGACGCAAGGCAACTGATTAAACCCTGGCTCAATTGCCGTGGTAAAAGTGCAGGGCAGTTTTTTTATCCTATCAATAATAAGATTGCTATTATACAACGACAAATGACGACTCAGAGTCTCTATGATTTAATCAAGAAACGTTCAGTTGATGCGGGTATTAATCATTGCAGTCCTCATGATTTGAGAAGGACATTCGTGACTCGACTGCTTGAGTCAGGCATAGATATAAACACAGTCAGACAGTTAGCAGGGCATTCAGATATACAAACAACAGCTCGATATGATTTAAGGGATGATAGAGAGCAGAGAAGAGCCATGAAACAGAATTTTATGCTTATTTAAAGGTCTGCCTAATGCAAATAATTAGGAAATAAGCCCAGAAATATTGTTATACGATCATGTAAAGTAAATCAGCGTACTAATAGAGTTTAATGAGGAGCATGTGATACCTTCAATATACTAGTTTTCTCATCAGCTTCAGTGCTGGCAGGACGGTAGTAATAATGCTTTTAAATCTAACCGTCTTCTTTTCTATACTTGACGGAAATCAATTGGTTAGAAGATATTCACCTATTTATGAATTATTCGGTCTATAACTGTTTGACGAGGTACTTCGTTAAGGTCATGCATGAATACTATTACTGCATATTTTAAGAAGGAAGGGTAGTGTTCAAAAAACTTGATATTAATAAAATATTTCCAAGTCAAAATGGGTTCCAGTTAAGACCACTATAGATTGACGCCAATTTCAGATGGTTTCTACTTATATGCCTATCTACAGAGCTAAATTATTTATATAAAGGAGTTAAGGTATTATGGAAAAGCTGTATTTTTTACCACTTTTATTATTTGTTGTTAGTCAGACTGTTTATGCAGGTACGTCATTTACCAAAATTAGTTCTGCGGGTACTGATCTTGCAGATACTGCGACTTCATGGTCATGTGTACGTAATAATACGACTGGTCAAATCTGGGATGCTGACGCTCATCAAGATGTAAGTACCGCAAATAGCCTAGCCCAATGCGGTTATACCGACTGGCGTGTCCCTACATTTCCTGAGCTCAATAGTATTATAGATAGAACACGGACTGGTTCTGCTATTGATGCAAACTATTTCCCTAACAATAATGGCTCTTACTATCTTTCAAGTTCAGACTTTTCCGAAACATATACCGGTGTACAGTTTCTTGTGCTTTCTACTGGCTATTCAGATAGTGATGCGGGTGGGGGTTGGGCTACTGATATTCAGTTAGTCAGAGGTAATGCGTACGGGAGCTCTTTCGATTATACAAAGTTAGACAGTGATGGCGTCGAGCTTGCAGACAATGCGACATCATGGTCTTGTGTGCGAGATAACATAAGTGGAATAGTCTGGGAGGTAAAAACACCATCAAACATGACAGCTCTTTATAGCGTTCAAACTACATCTAACTATATGCAGCAAATGAACCAAGGTGGTTTTTGTGGCAAAACAAATTGGGAGCTTCCTACGGTAAATGATTTAATAGGTTTAACAAACTGGGAGACACAGTATGGAGGTGTTGATACCAACTATTTCCCTAATCTGTACAGTTCTTCTGCACTGGATTTTGTGTCTTACTTGTCAAGTACGCTTGATGCGAATGACGATACCAAAGTCTGGACTGTCAACTACAACAGCATTGGAAGTAGTACTCTGATTAATTCTTTTCAGAATACCAGTGATAATAACCCAGTTATGTTAGCTAGCTACCCTGAAGTGATACCGACTAATTGTATATCCACCTATCCTTCTAGTTTTTATGCTAACGCCGGTATAGATACAGCTGAAGAACTAGCTTCTATGCCTGTCACCTGGTATACAACAACCTCCGATATGCAGATCACTATTGATAATCCTGATATTAACGAGTATGTATATTTTTCATATCCAGTAGAAATGGGCGCAGCTACATTCACTGATGTGAGTATTGGAATATCAGGTGGTTGGGACGGAGCAACATGGCCTGATGATGGAAGTATTGGAAATATCTATGAACCTATTGTGATACAACGAAGCATAGATGGTGTAGTTACAGATTTCTATGTATACCGTACTGACTTTCCTGGAATAGGTAATAAAACGTTCAATATCACTTTTCAAAATCCTGGTCTATGTATTAATCCGGATAATCCTACGCCTCAACCATTACCGCTGGATGCGCAGGCTCCGGTCATTACACCTCCTACGAATATTACCGTGGCCGCAGAGGATACAACGGGAACATCTGCGACAAACAGTGCAATCACTACTTTCTTAAATGCAGCTACTGCCACGGATGATGTGGATACAGGACTCACGGTTACCCATAATGCGGGTGTCCAGTTTGAGTTAGGTGTCACCACTGTTACCTTTAGTGCAACCGACAGTGCTGGTAATATCGGAAGTGCTACTGCTACGGTGACCGTGACAGATCAGAATGTTCCTGTGATTAGCTTGATAGGCAGTAGTTCTATCACTTTGAGTGTAGGTGATGTTTTTATCGATGAGGGAGCCACGGCCAGTGATAATGTAGATGTCGGTCTGATAGTTCAAGTCGGCGGAGATGCTGTAGAAACCAGTACCGTAGGCATCTACACATTAACGTACAATGTCAGTGACTCAGCTGGCAATGCTGCTATTGAAGTGACTCGGAGTGTCTCAGTTCAGGATGCGCAGGCTCCGGTCATTACACCTCCTACGAATATTACCGTGGCCGCAGAGGATACAACGGGAACATCTGCGACAAACAGTGCAATCACTACTTTCTTAAATGCAGCTACTGCCACGGATGATGTGGATACAGGACTCACGGTTACCCATAATGCGGGTGTCCAGTTTGAGTTAGGTGTCACCACTGTTACCTTTAGTGCAACCGACAGTGCTGGTAATATCGGAAGTGCTACTGCTACGGTGACCGTGACAGATCAGAATGTTCCTGTGATTAGCTTGATAGGCAGTAGTTCTATCACTTTGAGTGTAGGTGATGTTTTTATCGATGAGGGAGCCACGGCCAGTGATAATGTAGATGTCGGTCTGATAGTTCAAGTCGGCGGAGATGCTGTAGAAACCAGTACCGTAGGCATCTACACATTAACGTACAATGTCAGTGACTCAGCTGGCAATGCTGCTATTGAAGTGACTCGAAGTGTCAGTGTTGAGGCTATCATTACTGATATAGATGAAGATGGTATTTCCGATCTTGTAGAAGATGAGCTAGGTTTAGATAAAAATAACCCTGATGATGCTTCAGGAGATTTGGATGGAGATGGGCAAACTAACTTAGAAGAAGTCCAGGCTGGAACTGATCCGCTAGTTGATGACGTTGTCCCTGTATTTACAGCACCTGATGGTTTATTGCTTGATGCAACAGGTTACCTGACAGCAGTAAATCTAGCTCCAATATCCGTTGATGATCACAAGGATGGTACTTTATTCGCTTATGCCGACAAACAGAGTCCACTTCCTTCTGGGCATCATGAGATTATCTGGACGGTTACAGACAGTGCTGGAAACAAAAAAGTTGATGAACAGATTATCAATATCAACCCTTTGGTAGAACTTGAGTTAGATACAGTGACAGGTGAGGGGCAAAATATTAGCCTGCCATTTACCTTAACGGGTCAAGCAGTCAGCTATCCAGTGACAGTTGACTACAATATCAGCGGTACTGCTGACATTAATGACCATGATGCTATTAATGGAACCATGACAATCGATAGTGGCACTACGGGGCAACTGGATATTGATATCACCGATGATGGTACTGGAGAAAGTGACGAAACACTGATTCTTACCTTGGTACAGGCTAACAATACAGCACTTTCAAATGATGCCACTCAAACAGTCACGATTGTTGAGTCTAATATTATTCCTATCGCTGAGCTTAAAGCGAAACAAGGCATTGTGGTGACTCGAAATATCATCAAGACAGGTGGAGTTGTCACTATCACTAGCAAAATTATCGATCCAAATGCCGATGAAACTCATGCTTATGATTGGTCAATGAGTAATAACAACCTGGTGGATCACGACTCGGATGAAAGTAGTTTTACTTTTAATCCATCGGTATTAAATCCCGGGCTTTATGATATTACCTTGAAGGTGACTGATAAAGCAGCAGACAGTACACAGGTAACTCTATGGGTAAGAGTCCAGGCACTTGAATTGCCATTGTCAGACACAAGCGATGTCGATAATGATGGTATTTCAGATGCAGACGAAGGCACCGGGGATAGTGATTTGGATGGTATTGCCGATTATCAGGATCATGCTTCACAGCCTGAAAATATACTACCGTTACCTGATGGCAGAAGCATGCAAACAGCCAATGGGCTTAGTCTGACAATTGGGCAGAGTGCTTTTGGTGGAAATAGTTCTACAGCAATAACTACAGTCTCTGATATAGCCAGTTTTGGTGGTTCAGCCGGTGGAGTAAGCAGTAGTGATGAAGAATTTTCTGCACAAAGTGAAATACTCGACTTTAGTATTGAAGGGCTTACTCAGCCCGGAGAGATTGTCAGTCTGGTTATTGCACTGGGAAATCCACTGCCAGAAAATGCAGTCTATCGTAAATTTTTGCCTCAGTTGGGATGGGTCACTCTGACAATGGGAAGTGGTTATAATCTAGAATCAACAGAGTCAGACAATGGGGTTTGCCCGGATGTGAGCAGTCTTTTATATACGGATGGACTGACACAGGGTGATGATTGTTTACGCCTGACCTTAGTGGATGGAGGTGAGTATGATGGTGACGGACTTGCCAATGGAGTCATTGAAGACCCCGGTGTGATAGCTGTAGCTAATGCCATCGCGACTGAAGTCCCGGTACTTGATTCGATATCATCACTTTCTATTACTGAAAGTGAAGTCTTACACCTGAACAATAATGCAGCTGAGTTGACGCAATATGTGATTGATCCTGATACAGATAGCAGTAATATTCAGTTTAGCATTGTTAATGCAGGGTCAATTGATTCACGATTTGGACTGACTATAGGTATGAATGGTACAGGGTTTATGGATAGAACGGATAACAGTATTCATGCACACCCACAAGCTGGATTTAGCGGAACAACTCAAGTACAGGTTCAGGCCAGAGACCCCGAAGAGAATGAGTCAAATGTAGTGACCTTTGCGTTCACCGTTAATGTGCTACCTAATAAAGATACAAGTGATAGTGGTGGAGGAGGGGTTATTAATATATGGATGTTGTTTATACTCTGTACTCTAAGCTTGTTTTCTATGGAGTTACAGCGTAGAAAGTTTAGATTTAGTGAATAAGATAAGATTCTTATAAGTTACATGGGTTGTTTTTTTTTCATAGAGAGAAAGCTGGCGTTTTATTTTTATCCTGAACGTCAGCTTTCTCTTTGTAGATCCAATAAATAAAAATTCGGAATATAGATTATTTATGGTGACCAGAGAAATTTGGTTGTTACCTCGAATGGCTCCAAACGCCACTTTGAAGACGAAATGGATATCATTCTGGTTTCAAAAAAATACCTGAGTCCTTCGATAAAACGGCTTAATATAAATGTCAGCTTTCACATATTAATAAGCAGCAGATAAGTAAACTAGGATCATTCGTAGTATTCAATTTAGTCTCCAAAGTTGTAACACCTCATGTGAAAGTAGGTATCATGCTTTTTCATATCACTTCTGTTGGTTTAGTAATTTTAATTACTCGGTCAGTTTTATTCTTCCAAGAAACTGTTCAATAACGCCGTTATGTAAACCGTCAGCAACATCCCCAGTGCATGCACACAATAACAATAGAGACACATGGGATAATAAGTAGGTCGTCATGCGCCTGCTGTTATACCACCACTACTGATAGTTTTTCTTGAGAGATTGAGATGCTAATTTACTCTTATAGATATTTTATTTTTACGCTGAACACAATTTACACAAATGGAATCAGGCACTTCTTTTTTAGCTTTTCCATGTTAAAAATCCAGTTTTTACTGAGCTTTTAAAATGGCTCTATTTTTTTATTTTGAGGTTGCGTTATGGTTGAATTAATAGATGACTTAATAGTAAGTGTAATTACTGTTAATGAGGAATTGAAGGAAATATTTTTACAGCAAGAGCCTCTCAGTATTGGGGTTAGGATCAATTATTTTTTCGATAATCAAGAAGTGATTTTAGAAAATAAAGAAGGAATTCATCAGCTACTTAAGCAGACTGATATTTTAATTATTCTATTAGATATTGACTCTAAAGATGAATTACAAACAGCATTGATAGTTTCAGATATTGCCAAAAAGCTGAATATATCTTTTACAGTTGTTATTGCATTTGACCATACCGAGAAAAAAAGTAAGGAAAATGAGATTAGCTATCGAAATAGCTTAACAATACTTAAAGCCAATGTAGGTGCATTGTTTATTATTCCCACATTTATTTACCAGTCTACGCCGGTAAAAGAAGCTGTGAATATGACAAAAAATGAAGTCATCATGCGTTCTTTTGAGGCAGTAACTAATCCAGTAACAATGGCCGCAATTCCTTGTGTAGATCCCTCGTATGTTGAGTTAGTATTTGACGCTATAGGCACAGGAAGAATGGGAGTAGGGCAAGCACAAGGTGAAAACAGGGCAAAATTAGCAGCTGAAAAAGCTCTTTCTGTGCTAAGTTACCAGGGCGTATCTACGTTAAAAGAATCGAATGCAGCTTATGTTACAATTTTTTGCGGAGCCGATTTCTTGATTAATGAGATTGACGTTGTTGGTGAAACTGTCGTTGCCGCAATGAATAATCAGGAAATGGTACATGTGGCGGCGGTAATTAAAAATAAGTTTATAAAGGGTGAGTTTGTAGTGTCGATTATTTCATAGTGTAAAAGGAATGTATCCGGGTAAGACCGTTGAATTATGATTTGGGGCAGTTTGAGTATTTAAAAGTATAAATCTGAATATATCTTACAATACATCAAGAGCGGACATAGATATTGCGTGCTGTAGTAGACGGATTTAGCATTTCCAGTCAATGATAAAAAAGTAATGTGTGAGAGCATCACAGGAAAATAATGCGACTGGCACTCATGTTGAACAAATTAAAAATAGAGCGCAGGAGCTAAAAGCAAAAGTCAATACTGAACATACAGTGTTTTGTATAAGATACTCTTCTTATTCAGCGCGGGCTTTTTTTATTATATCGTCACCAAAAAATATAAATCACATTAAGAATAAGATTAAGAGCTTTTTAGATAGTAATTGGGGGCAATTCTGGGGTAATTACTTTGAATGTTAAAAACACCTCTAACAAATCACTTCTGTTGACTAGTCAATACACCAAATTGCCTTCAACTGAGCCCAGGCTATAGGTAAGAAGGATATGTTATGCAAAAGCTAATTTTCAAACAGTCAGAAAAATTTGCTTCAGAGCTGTATAAGATAATCGACTTACCGTTACATGATAGCTCTGATCGTATTGTTACTAGCGGTATTTCCTGCTCAATTGCTTTTGAACACTGGGATGCCATACGGCGAATCCTTGCAGCAGGAATGCTTCCATCAGCAGTTGTTGTTCACAGAGCACAATTTGAAGTTCTTGTTCGCTCTGTTTGGCTTCTGTACGTAGCCACAGAAAATCATATAGAAAAACTATCTAACGCTCTTACCATCGAGGCTGAGCAATCGGCAAAAAATATGCCGTTGGTTGCGAAAATGATGGCAGGCATCAAAAATGAAGCACCTGCACAGGCATTTGAT
>CALCSG010000173.1 GCA_937894085.1 uncultured Gammaproteobacteria bacterium
AGACTGCACCTATTTGGGCTTGTATGGATAGATAGTCCGCTTTTGCTCTTGAGTCGACTTTTACTTTTTTTTTGTTGGTAACTTCATTAACGTAGAACTCTTCGAGTTGATCAAATGCATCAATTATTACTTCTTCAAATGTCATGCCTTGTGAGCGTGTCCACGATAATTGATGACCTGATATTCACGCTATTTGCTGGAATGATTAGCACAGAAATTAAGATAATTTAAACCGGCTTCCTTGCCGGTTGTTAAACGGGTTGTTACCGCAATTGATTAGAACGGTATCTCGTCGAAGCCATGAAACAAATCAGCTTCTGGTGGTTCAGGCGGTTCCGATGGTTTCGGTATTGTTGACTGTAATTGATAATATTGATGTAGCTGGGTGTAATAGCGATCTTCAAATGCATTGACGAATGAACTTAGAAAGTCGTGTATTTGACCGGCACTTTCATCGGATAACTCCGGTAGTCCCGTCAGTATCAATGTTGGTGAGTCCATAGTGGTTCTCCTCAGGGTTATTCAGGCTGTTTGTTGGGGTCTGGAAGGTGTTGCTGCAAAAACATCCAGGTACAGTTTTTCATCCAGTTGGGTGAGTTCTTTAAAGGCAGCAGTCGCCAGCAGTTCGGCTGCCATGCCGGTAAGTACACGGTAATTACCCAGCGCATGATCACACAGCGTCTGTATCAGTTCAGGGGTCATCAGGTTGGCATTACCTGCGCTTGATAACAGGTGTTTTATACAGGCCATCAATTCATTACGATCGGCATAGTCCATCACCAGTCGACTGCGAATACGACTGCCTAATGGCAGTAGTTCATCACGGCGTAGTTTATGGCTTAAACGGGTATCACCCGCGAGTACGACGGTGAGCAAAGTCCGGGAGTCAAACTGCATGCTGCTGAGCAAGCGCAGTTCACTGAGTACGGCAGGCTGCATTTCCTGAGCTTCATCGATTAATAACACCGGTCGTAACAGAGTGCCTTCCAGATGGGATAACCAGCGTTCGCGCAGGGCTTTGAACCCACCCCAGCGATTATGCGGTTTCAGTTCAATGCCGAACAGATCGCCCATCTCCCGATAGAAGTCGGCTAAATTACCACTGGGGTGGACGATGGCACCCACGCTGAGATCCTGTAACTTTGACAGTCGTTCGGCCAGCAGGCGCAGGGTGATGCTTTTACCGGTTCCAGGGTCACCAGTGATCATGGCAAAGCCGCCTTCCCGGATCAGGGCTTGTTCAATGCGCCAGAAGAACTGTTCAACTTTTGGCGTGATATACACACCTTCAGTCGGCAGCTCCGGTGAGAAGGGGTTCCATTTCAGGCCATACAGGGATAGCAATGTTTTATTCATGAGTCAGACTCCGGGTTTTTTTTGGGAAGATAGGCCGGTGGTTGACCGGTGGCGGCATAGTCCGCCATGAGTTTGCGTAGCAACGGAGGCAGTTCATGACCCTCAGTGGCGGGTGCTTCTGAGGTGGTTAAACTGATGATCTGTTCCAGCACACGCCGTTTGCCACTGGCATTGGCGCTTTTATCCAGAGGGTAAAGTGGGCACGCTATTTTTTGCGTGTGTTCATCCATTAGATCAACTGAACTGAGATCCCAACGGGCATAACTGATTTGAGGGCGTTCAATATGGCGGTAACGAGTAGGGATTTCAAAGCGTTTACCGGCCAGACTGACCGTGCCATCACTGCGACGTTGCCGGCGCTGTACGGTACAACGAAAAGCCTGTCGTAAGGTTTGACTGTCAGGACATTCTCGTCCGACGGGTGTCGAGTCAAGATAACGTCGTAGGGGTGTTGTTCCAATCTCGGCGTGCTTGTTCTGATGATATTCCTGCTCAACCCAGACCTGGGTGATCTCATTGAGTCGCTCCAGTGATAGCTCGTTAACGCCTTCCAGCATCGCCATTAAACGGCCTTCCACCGTGGCCCAGAACACTTCCTGTTTGGCATTTTGATACGGGCTATAGGGTAAGGTAGTTTCGTGTAGGATACTTAAACGGTGCAGCCCATTTTTAAATTCTTCAGCCTGCATCGCAGCCCCGTTATCGGTCATCAGGGCACGCGGTAATGCGCGCTTTTGCAAGGCCTGACTAAGACCGTGTACCAGTGTTTCGGCGGTTTCATCCAGATACCACTGCAGATGGCACACCAGACGTGAGTGGTCGTCGATAAACCCCAGTAATAAAGGCGTTACCCAACGCCCTGATGGCAGTAAAATCTGGCGCGAGCCATGATGAAAATCTGCATGCCACAAGCTGTGAACATAATCTGCTTCATAACTGCGCACTTCCATCTTCTGTAAGCGCTGTTCGGCAAGCCGAGCACCCGGGGTGTCACGTTTGGGCAATCGCTTACGGTGATGTCCCTGTGCTTTCATGTAACGACGGATAGTGCCATAGGATGGGATGAACTGGAGTGTTTTATCTTCTTCGGCCAGGGCCAACAAGTTGTCCACATGCAGCTGTACCGTCCAGCTCTTGTGAAGCAGGTATTGCGATTCAATGGCCTGAATTTGGCAGGCGGTTAAGCGCCGAGCACGGCCTGCATCGCTACGACGTTGTCGCCGTAATACTGCCACGGGATCTGCTGCATGGCGCGCCGCATAGAACCAGCGCTCTATGGTCGATACACTGAAGTGAATATCGGTGCCGTTAACCGGGTGTTTCCAGTGACACATGGATAACGCCAAAAGCTTTTGTTGCAGCTCACCTCGTGGCGGTGGTGCGGCCAATAAAGGCCCGATGATGGCAAAGCGACATCTCGCCCAGCGATCAGGATCGTCTGTACTTTCCATGACTTGATTCCTGTTAGTAAAAGAATCTTAAGTCTATGAGAACCCAGGATGGTTTGTTATCACCTCTTCTGCGGGTCGACAGCCACCCCTAAATAACCTGACCAGGAAGTACCGGAAAGGGGAAGTAACAACTGAAGAAATTGACACAATCGCTGCTGTAAATCGCACCCTGTGAATCGACCCAATAACTCACCGGGTAATTGAATGCTATTCAGTGGAGGCATGAAAAGACCGCGCACTGACTGCCAGCAACGACTCGCAGAAAAAGTCTCTCTCCACCACCTTAGCCAACGATAGAAAGTCTGGGGGTTGATCTCTAATTGATCAAACAATCGCTGTCGGCGTTGATGCGATAATCCATGATTAAGTGCCGTTATCAAAATAATGACAACACCGAGATAAACCTTGCGACCCAGAAAGCGTACTGAGGGAGGTGTGGTTCTGCGTCGACAACCTTCTTCTGCACAGCAAAAACTCAACCGGGTGTCATAGTCATTTGTCAAACAATGGCGTGGGCCACGGGGTTTTCGGGGATAACGGGCACTGTGCAGATATCCACCACAATGTTGACAGGGCTGTTGCTGTACTTTTGACGCTATATCAAGATCTACTTGAAACAGAAAATGATAAAAGCTGGAATCATTAAAAAACTCATGGCACACTGGTTTTGTCTCTCTTTTTTCTTCGTCGAACTAAGGAGACTGCCCTCTTGAGTAATTTTCAAGTTATTTAAGGGGGCTTTTCTTTATCCATCAGATAATGTGATAAAAAAATGGGGGAAATCCATCATTTATTTTGGTCACTCTCAGCTGCACCGGAAAAACCTACGCTATCGCTCCGGTTTTCCAGTGAGCTAG
>CALCSG010000174.1 GCA_937894085.1 uncultured Gammaproteobacteria bacterium
ATTAACTCAACCAGATCACTGGAAATAGTTGTACCCAGACCCGTTCCACTAAAACTTCGACTGGAGCTGGCATCAGCCTGTGTGAAATTTTCAAAAATTCGCTGTTGCGCCTCTTTTGCGATACCAATACCAGTATCTTTCACGACAAAACGAATACGCGGTTTCTGTTCTGTACCCGAAACCTTTGAAATATTCAGATTTACCGACCCTTCATCGGTGAACTTAATGGCATTGTTAATTAAGTTAATCAATATTTGACGAATATGTAACTGGTCTCCATTTAGCGAAAAAGGAACTTCAGGAGTTATATGACAGGATATTGAAATACCTTTTGAATCTGCCATTGGTGCGAGCATAAAGCGAACTGAATTAACCAGTGCATGCAAATCGAAAGGGCGAGCAGTAATGAGTAATTTTCCAGCTTCAATCTTTGAAATATCGAGCACATTTTCTATCAGATCGAGCAATGTAGTAGCTGAATTATTCATGCTGTTGACTAACTCATATTGCTCAAATGATAGATTGGTTTCTCTCAACAACTCCCCCATACCGATAACACCATTCAGGGGAGTTCTGAGTTCATGAGACATGTTCGCTAAAAACCGGCTCTTAGCTTCATTTGCCTGTTTTGCAGAAGCGATAGCTAAATGCAGTTTTTTCAGCAAAAAACCGGAATACAAAGGTAAAATGAACAGGATCAATAACAAACTTATAGCGATGGATTGATTCTGCTGCCAATATTCTCCCCATAGCACAACACCGGAAAACCCGATTAAACTGGCAACAAAAGAAAAGTAGAGATACTTCAATCCATAACGAAATCCATTCCCTATTACTACCCATAAATAAAAAACGAACAAAGGCACGTGATCACCTCCGGTCAGATGCATCACCATCGAAAGTAAAACAATGTCAACTGATATACCAAACACACGGCGCAGCGGAGATTTAACTGGATTCTGAATAATCGACAGAAAAAGTCCGATAGATATTAAAAACCCGATTAAAATTATAATATTGGGATAAAAATTCAGTACGCTGGTGAATGTTTCATTGTGGTGCCAGGGAAAACAGTAATAGAGTGCCAGTACGAAACCTATAACCATCCTTAATACAGCTTGTTCAGGCTCCAGGTCTCCCGTACTTTTTAATCTTTTCCTCAAAGCCTGGTAGAGTGGTAATTTATCTAAAAAAAGCATATAAAATCTTCCCTGAATATACTATTAGTCGTTTTTCAAATCAGTTTGAATCTGCTTGATATCTTCGAGACGTTCAAAGAAAGCAGAAACGCACTGTGGGTCAAAATGTAAACCCGATTGCTGCTGCAGATACTCGAAAGATTTTTCATTGCTCCAGGCTTTTTTATAGGGCCTTTCTGAAACGAGGGCATCAAATACATCAGCGACAGCAACAATACGCGCGACCAGGGGAATCTCCCTGGCTGCGAGACCCGCAGGATAACCACTACCATCGTATTTTTCATGATGATTCAAGGCAATAATGGCTCCCATCTGAATATAACGAGACTGACTATTAGACAGAATACTATTACCAATAACGGTATGCTGCTTCATCATTTCCCACTCCCCCTCTTCAAACCGTCCAGGTTTCAGCAAGATATGATCAGGAATTCCAATTTTTCCAATATCATGCATGGGTGCTGCATATTCAATATCTTCACACTCCATTTCACTTAATCCCAGTTCTTCTGCTATCACCCTGGCATATTTAGCCATTCGAATAACATGGTTCCCGGTATCTTTGTCGCGATATTCACCTGCCTTTCCAAGGCGCAGTAATGTTTCTCTTTCACGAGAAACTATCTGCAATGTTGCTACCGCAACCTGACGAGAAAGCCAGTCGGCTTTATCCTGAATAATTGATTGTTGTTCCTGAATTTTAAGTAAATTTCTACAACTGGTTCTACACTCTATCTGATCGATAGGACGTGTAAGAAACGCGGTTGCCCCGGCTTCCAGAGCTTCATAACGTACCGATTTTTCACTCACCACCGTTATCATCATGATAGGAATGCTCTCATCTCCGGTTAACGTCCGTACTTTTTTTATAAATTCGACACCATTTATTTCAGGCATTCGATAATCGGTAATAATCAAATCCGCTTTATTTGTTTTTAACCAGTGAAGCGCCTTTATAGCGTTATCGAAACCGATAACCTGGAGGTCATTCGCTATATTTTGAATTACCTTTTCGAGAATTGTCCGACCAGTAGATTCATCATCAACAATGACAACCTGTCTTTTCCTACGAGATACACTGAGGCGCCGAGCATTCTCGTAAGGCTCGATATTGGATTTTTTTACGCTGTATTCGGTTTTTTTTCTTTGAATATACAAAGTTAAAGCCTCAATTCTAAATAAACTTTAAAAACAACTGATATATCTCCTTATATAAAAATTATACCTGGTTACGTATTGAGCAACACTGACTTCAAAAACTGCCTGGATTCCCTCATCGACGCGAAAGAAATCCGTATCCTATAGTGGAATCAGGTAGTTTTTAAGCTCATTTATCATGCCACACCCTATTTGTCTGAACTTTGGATATAATCTGGAAATTTATAACCGTTTAAAACAATATTAAGATTCAAGATTACCTTCTTAAAATTAGAAAGAAAGTAACATTCACACTAATTTTTTATAATTCGCTTTTAATTTACCCTTAATAATAATACAGGTCATATCTTTATTGCTAAAAATAGTCATAATTTTCTTTTTAATTGATTATTTCGTCATAAAAGTAATGATTATAATTTTTATCTGTCATTTAATGATAAATATGAAATATTGGAAAATAAAAAAACTTGAGTATTGACTCTATAAAATTAAAGTTTTGCTTCAGCTTAATAGCAACTGGTAAAACCAGATTATCTTATACTGAAACATCATTAATAATGATGCGACATAGATCTCAAAATTAATGATGTAGAGTAATAAGTATGATTTATTTATCTGTTAATATAGACATTCTTTTTTAAATTCCCGTCAAATAATACAGTACTCCCTTTAATAATATGAAAATTCAAACTATTGCTACTCAGCCATTTAACGACCAGAAGCCTGGCACTTCCGGGCTACGTAAAAAAGTCAAAATATTTCAACAACCTCATTACCTGGAAAATTTCGTCCAATCTATTTTCCACATAGCAAGCCCCATCGCAGGACAGCTTCTAGTCGTCGGAGGCGATGGTCGATACTATAATAAACAGGCTATTCAAATTATTCTTAAAATGGCCGCAGCTCAGGGCGTTGCCAAAATCCTGGTAGGACAGAATGGTTTACTCTCAACGCCAGCCGTCTCCGCATTAATACGTAAACAAAAAGCTGCCGGAGGGCTGATTCTTTCCGCCAGTCATAACCCAGGCGGCCCGGATGAGGATTTTGGCATTAAATTCAATATCCAAAATGGCGGCCCCGCTCCAACCAGTTTCACCGAAGCGGTGTATAAATATTCAAACAACATCAGTTCATACAAGATTCTCGAAACAGCCGATATCGATTTAAATACACTGGGTCCGTCAAAAATGGGCGACATGCAGATTGAAGTGGTCGATCCTGTTTCTAATTATGCAGCTTTAATGGCCCACCTGTTCGACTTCAACCGTATTAAATCGATGTTCGATTCCGGCTTCAGTATGCGCTTCGATGCCATGCACGCTATTACCGGACCCTATGCCGTCGAAATTCTTGAAAATGTACTGGGAGCAGCGCCGGGTACAGTGATTAATGCTGTCCCTCTGGAAGATTTTGGTGGTGGCCATCCTGACCCAAACTTGAAACATGCACATGAACTGGTTAAATTGCTGAGCGGTAATTCTGCACACAGCTTTGGTGCAGCCTCTGATGGAGATGGTGATAGAAACATGATCCTGGGGCAAAACTTTTTTGTTACCCCGAGCGATAGCCTGGCTATCATGGCTGCCAATGCTCACTTATTACCCGGTTATAAAAATGGTTTGAGTGGTGTGGCCCGTTCGATGCCAACCAGTACGGCTGTCGATAAAGTAGCCGAAAAACTTGGCATTGAATGTTATGAGACGCCCACCGGCTGGAAATTTTTTGGCAACCTGTTAGATGACAATAAAATCACCCTGTGCGGTGAAGAAAGCTTTGGTTCAGGCTCTGATCATGTGAGAGAAAAGGACGGTTTATGGGCAGTTTTATTCTGGTTAAATTTACTTGCCATAAAAAAACAATCCGTGTCCAGAATTGTTACTGAGCACTGGGCTCGATTCGGTCGAAATTACTATTGTCGTCACGACTATGAAGCAATTGACAGCCAGGTTGCCAATGATCTGATGCAATATCTGCTACAATCTTTAAGTGAACTGCAAGGACAGACCTTCAATAACTACACAATTGAAATGTGTGATGATTTTAGTTATACCGATCCCGTCGATAACAGTATCAGTGACCACCAGGGCATTCGGCTGTTATTTAGCGATGGATCCCGCATAGTGTATAGGCTCTCAGGCACTGGCACTGAAGGCGCTACGCTGCGTGTCTATATTGAAAAATTTGAACCTGAAGTATCACTGCAAAGTGGAGAAACTCAGCAGGTACTAGCTGATTTGATAGAAATTGCTAACAACATAGCTCAAATACATACTCGTACAGGAAGAACAGATCCAGATGTAATTACCTGATACATTCTTATAAGGAATTAGCAGAGATGACCGAAACAATCTATGAATTAGAAGTTCGTCCACAAATACCTGAATCATTATCAGGATTAATCAAATTATCAAATAACCTGCTATACAGCTGGGATCGTAATGCACGGAGTTTATTTTACCGTCTGGATAATAAATTATGGGAACAGAGCGACCATAATCCCAAACTATTCCTGCGTCGTGTTTCCCAACAGATCCTGGATTCTGCAGTTGAAGACAATATATTCATGGAAGAATATTCTCGAGTCATGTCGAGTTTTAATTCTTACCTGGCCAAAAACAGTCACCATGAAATAGATGAATACCTTGATGCTAACCATGATCTCATCGCTTATTTTTGTGCTGAATTCGGTCTGCATGAAAGTTTTCCAATATACTCCGGCGGTCTGGGCATCCTGGCCGGTGATCACTGTAAGGCAATCAGTGACCTAGGTGTACCTTTTGTCGCGATAGGTCTGCTCTACCGTCAGGGTTATTTTAACCAGGAAATTGATGCTTATGGCAATCAGGTGGCGACTTATAACACAACACACTTCAGCCAGCTGCCGATCAAACCTGCTCTGAATAAACAGGGCGAAAAAATTGTCATAACCGTTGAAATGGCTGGCCGTGATGTCCAATTGAAAGCATGGACTGCTCAGGCAGGTCACACTACCATGTATTTTCTGGACAGCGATGTAGATAGTAATAGCGAATCAGATCGCCAGATTACTTTCCGCTTATATGGTGGTGATAAAACAACACGAATCCAGCAGGAGATAGTGCTTGGCATTGGAGGCGTCAGATTAATTAGAGAACTTGGCCTGCTGCCCACCGCATGGCACATCAACGAAGGCCATGCTGCCTTTCAAATCATTGAACGCTGCCGTGAAATTGTCAGTAAAGAGCTGGATTATGCCGCCGCACTGGAACAGGTCGCTGCTGGTACCATCTTCACCACGCATACACCGGTACCGGCCGGACATGATATTTTCTCCGCAGAATTGATGACTGAGTATTTTACTTCCTGCTGTAAACGTTTAAATCTAAAATTTGAAGACTTTATGGCCTATGGCCAGTCACCCATTGCCGAAAACAGCTTTAATATGACTGCCTTTGCCCTCAGAAGCTCGCGCTTTCATAATGGTGTTAGCCGTATTCACGGTGACGTAGCTGCAACTATGGAAGCTTATATCTGGCCACAGATCCCGGTACAGGAAAACCCCTTAACCTATGTAACAAATGGAGTTCATGCACCCACTTTCCTGGCCAGAGACTGGTTAAACCTTTTTGATATGCGCTTTCGTCAATGGCGCAATAAATTACTGGATTATGAATACTGGAACTGTATCGATGAAATACCTGACCATAGATTCTGGAGTTTACGCCAGGAATTAAAAAGCCAGATGTTGAGCGCTACCTGTAAAAGAACACTTCAGCGCTGCAAGCGAAACAAGTGCAATGAAAATTTAACTCGCCGCATCACCAGAAACATGATCGAAGCCGAAACCGATATATTAGTGTTGGGTTTTGCACGCCGTTTCGCTACCTATAAAAGGGCCACACTGTTATTCAGAGATCCCCAGCGTCTTGCGCGCCTGCTAAACGATGAAAAGCGCCCCGTCATGTTAATCTTTGCAGGAAAAGCACACCCTAAAGATAACCCCGGTCAGGATTTAATCCGGGCTATACATGAATTTGCCAATCGTCCTGAATTTTTAGGCAAGATCATATTACTTGAAGGTTACAATATGGCCATGGCAAGAAACCTGGTGGCCGGTGTCGATGTGTGGGTTAATACCCCGGAATATCCGTTAGAAGCCAGTGGCACATCAGGACAGAAAGCTGCTATCAATGGCGCGTTAAATTTGAGTGTGCTGGATGGCTGGTGGGGTGAAGGATTTAATGGAAAAAATGGCTGGGGAATTTCTCCGCATGATTCAAACACCAGCCCTGAAGTTAGAGACCATGAAGAAGCTAACGATTTACTGGATATACTCGAACATGAAATCATCCCCATTTTTTATAACCGGGGAAATCAGGGTTATTCAAAAGAATGGGTCAAACTATCGAAAGAATCGATGAAATCATGCATACCAAAATTTAATGCATCACGAATGGTAATGGATTATGTGAAAAACCTGTACAGCCCTGCAACCATACATTATAAAAAACTTAAACAGGACAATTCTGCCCCGGCAAAAGAACTCGCAAGCTGGAAGGCTAAAATAAAAAAACACTGGCACAATATCAACATCGAAAGACTCGATCACGCTGCCAGTTCTATCAATGATGGAGAAGCACTTACTGTTAAAGTAAAAGCATTATTAAACGGTCTGTCCCCGGATGATGTAGCGATAGAATGCGTAGTAGATACTCCACATGGTAACGATGACCTAACTATTTTTGAAAAACCGCAATATTTTATGTTTGAATATTCAGGTGTCCAGGATGGGCAACACATCTTTTCACTGGATTTACAACAGCTTAACTCAGGGATAAACTTTTACAAAATTCGCATTTACCCATATCACAGATTACTCGCTCATCCTCTGGAAACAGGTTATATGGTCTGGCTATAATTAAAAGTTAGTTTTAAGACGCAATTCTATCGTACACCCAGTTAAGTGTTCTAAGGTCTGATGATAATTCGGGCCAGAGCTGATCCCAGTTAAAACGCCACTCCCAGTTACCCTCTGTAGTACCGGGTTTATTCATACAATGTGATGCATCAAGGCCGAGAATATCCTGCATCGGCAGCATACATAAATTAGCGACCGATGCTAGAGCCATGCGATTGATGACCCACGGCATATCCAGCGAATCATTCCTGTCAACACCCAGATATCGATGTAGAAAAGACCTCGAGTTATCATCCAGACCGGCATACCAGCCTAAAGTAGTGTTGTTATCATGAGTGCCTGTGTACACCACACAGGAATTTTCATGGTGATGGGGTAAATATAAATTTCGACTATCACCATCGAAAGCAAACTGCAGAATTTTCATACCCGGTAAATTAAATTTCTTCCTTAATTTAATGACTTTATCGGTAATCACACCCAGATCTTCAGCCACAAGTGGCAGTGACTTGAAATTTTTATTTAAAACTTTTAATAAGGCTTCACCCGGACTACTTACCCACTCACCTTTAATGGCATTTTCTTCCGTAGCCGGTATATACCAGCAGGCCTCAAACCCCCTGAAGTGATCGACTCGAATTAAATCAAATAATTCCAGTTGGGTTGCAAAACGCTGTACCCACCATTCGAACTGAGTGGACTCTAAAAAATCCCAGTCATACACCGGATTACCCCAACGCTGACCCAGATCTGAAAATGCATCAGGTGGAACACCTGCAACAAATTCACAGTGCCCTGCTTTATCCATTAAAAAGTTATCCCTGTTTGCCCACACATCAGAACTGTCAAATGAAACAAAAATAGGCATATCACCAAACAATTTCACTCCTTTTCCATGAGCATAATCTCTTAACTCATTCCATTGGCTAAAAAACACGAACTGTTCAAATTTTATCTGCGCGATTTGTTGTGCATAGTTAAGCTCGACATCCTTTAGCGCTTTATTTTCTCTATAAATTAATGCCTTCGGCCATTCATTCCAGGCTACATCTCCATGAATATTTCTAAGCACCATATACAGTGCAAAATCATCTAACCAGCTGGCATGTTGTTGAGTAAAATCATTCAGTTTTAAAATAGTCTGTTGATCATTTCTTTCTACAAAAGTTGAGAAAGCAACTTTTAAACAGTTAGAACGAAAAGCAACTGAGTCTTTGTCAATAGAAATAACAGATAAATCAAGCCATTTTCTGTCAGCAAGCCAGTCGAGGCTGATCAGATTAGGGTTGCCTGCATTAACAGAAAGGCATTGATAAGGAGAGCCATCAGTATGGGTGGGACCAAGCGGCAGCATTTGCCAGACAGAGCAACCACTATCAGCCATGAAGTCAATAAATCGATAGGCTTCAGGGCCTATATCGCCGCCTTTATAAGATCCAGGTAGAGAAGTAGGATGCAGCAGTAAACCAGCTCTTCTTTGAGCTAACAGGTTATTTTGAATCAATGCTGCTGCCCCGGCAACATGACACCACCCATTGCAGGGGATCCGCTGCCCATAGAAAAAGCGCGGGATAAATACTCCGGCGCTTTTTGCTTTAGAATTGCGTATAAATTACACAGGTGCATACGATATTTTTCATCAAATGCTTCAACAGAGTCAGAAGGATTATAATCTCCAAACCACCAGAACCAGTCAGAACCTTCACAGATAGCCAGTTGCATTTCAGCCCTTTGTCGATCTTGCTGGGTAAGATCATCGGTAGCCATTACCTGATCATAAACTTTTTTAGCATCTATCAGCATATCCCAGGCTTTGTTTTTATCCTGTTCACCTATCCATGTAGAAAAGGTACCATATACCCAGCTACCTGCCACAATTTCTTTTAACTTTACGGCTGTAGAGTGCTTGTCCAGATATTCACTGTAAGTAGTCAGGTTAATGCCCTCATGTTTGGCTAACTGTTTATACAGTGCCGAAAGAAAGTAATAGCCATTTTCAGGGTAATATTCCCAGGCATTTTCGCCATCAAGAATAATAGAAATAATAGCATTCGGTTCATCCACACAGGAATTCGAAATATTTATTATATTTTCAATCAGATTTGCCACCGCATCATCTGCATGCCAGTTGGAATATTTAAAACCAATTAAGTCTGACAGGCCATCATCCCTGAAAAAACATACGGTATTATCATCAGCATATTTATAGGCTGTATGGATACATGCTTCAGAACCCAATCCGGAAGCTGCCAGAGAATTCCTTAATACAGTTTCACCACTGGCAAGCCAACGAATATTACTGTTTGAAATTAATTCAACGGTCTCTCCACTGATACTACCTTCTGACGGCCAGCAACCCTGGGGGGAAAAACCGAATACCCGTTGAAAAGTTTCAAGGCCTTTTTTCATATGCCATGAACTGCGTTTTTTGCCACCGGGATATTTTTTTATTGCCGGCAGGGGTACTTCCGGGATAGCTTCTCTGGCACTCTCTATATCGATCAATAAAGGCACGATAGGGTGTGCGTAAGGCGTCATGGATAATTCAATTTGATTGTTTTCTGCCAGTTTTTTGTAACGCCCTATTACCGTTGAAATAAGACCATGAATAATTTCGATCAGCAGTCGTCGATCATGCATGTTATACATACTGCCTTTTTTCATTAATGCTTTGATACGTTTATCGGACCTGCGTTCAGTTTCAGCCATCCAGGCCAGGTGATACCAGACCATTAAATCGGCTAAAAACTGGTCATCATAATAACCAATTAACTCTGGCGCCTGCACAATTTTTTCAGCCATATTAGCCAGCAATTTAAATTGATCAAAGCGGTTAATTAAACGTTGCTCATTGGCACGTAAACAATCTTTTATTACTGACAGCCTTTTGTGTCGACTTTTAGGGATAACCGGTTCTGCTAAAGCCCTCAATAAAGGATCCCTTAATGCGCGTCCATGAAAAAGATATCCATCAAGCTGTCTACTGTAATCTTCGATTTGTTCCAGTAGAACAGGTGCAAAATTCACCACCGCTCTGGCTTCGGGTACCGCTTCGATATGCGCAACCATATCGATGTAATCTTTTATAGTGTGCAAATAGGTCCAGGGCAAACTGTATTCACCATTTCGTAAATCCCGATATTCTGGCTGGTGCATATGCCAGTAAAGTACCAGGTTAATCTTATTTTTTTTTGCCTCCCTACTTTATCGGACATGATGTAATTCCTGACCCAACATTTCCGGTGTGACCAGCACTACGCCTTTTGGGGATACAAAAAAGCGCTCTTCATCGTTCTTTCTATTCACTCCAATATCTGTTTTATCTGGAATACGGCAGCCTTTATCAATAATGGCATTTTTTATTTTACAATGTTTCCCAATAACTACATCGGGTAACACAACCGTATCTTCAATGGTAGAGTAATCCTCGACACAAACATCTGAAAACAATAAAGAGTGCCTGATTACAGATCCTGAAATAATACAACCACCAGACACCATAGAATCAACAGCCATTCCGCGACGACCATCTTCATCAAAAATGAATTTTGCCGGTGGTAGCTGTTCCTGATATGTCCAGATGGGCCATTCACCATCATATAAATTCAGATCAGGTGTTACGCCTATTAACTCAAGATTCGCTTCCCAGTAAGCATCAACGGTACCGACATCACGCCAGTAGGATTGCACACCACTTTGTACATCTCGAAAAGGATAAGCAAAAACACGGTATTTCTGGATTGCGGCAGGAATAATATCTTTACCAAAATCACGAGAAGAACCCGGTGTATCATGATCCCGTACCAGTTGTTCGAACAGAAAGTCCTTGTTAAAAATATATATCCCCATTGAACACAATGCTTCAGCATCATTTCCAGATATAGCGACAGGGTTATCAGGTTTCTCGGCAAAACTCATGATACGGTTTTCTTCATTTGCTCCCATGACACCAAATTCTTTCGCACTTTCGATAGGTACCTGTATACAGCCCACCGTAATATCCGCCTGATTCTCCACGTGTTCGGCAATCATATTTCCATAATCCATTTTATAAATATGATCCCCTGCCAGAATAAGTACATATTTCGGATTATGAGAGCTGATCAAATCCATATTCTGGTAGATAGAGTCGGCTGTACCTGCATACCACGAAGTTTCAGATGTACGTTGTTGTGCCGGCCACAATTCTACAAATTCGCCGAACTCACCCCTTAAATGCCCCCATCCTTTTTGAGTATGAGTAATTAACGAATGTGCTTTATATTGGGTAATAACGCCAATACGCCTGATTCCAGAATTCACACAGTTTGATAACGGGAAATCTATAATTCTAAATTTTCCACCAAAAGGCACTGCGGGTTTTGCGCGCCATTGGGTAAGATGCTTAAGGCGGGAACCTCGACCACCGGCCATAATTAATGCCATGGTATCTCGAGTAAGTCGACTTACAAACCTTAAAGAATTTTCTGATTTCATGCTAATTTCCTTACAGATCTAAAACTGGAGCAATCCAGCTTTATTTTAACGAGCAAATATTACATTAATGCTACAACATGAAAAATAAAGATAAAACTCAAGCCGTCTTCATTTAAACTTAATGCAAGTTTGATAGATTTATGTCATTTATTTTATATAACAATTTCGTATATTGATATCGTATTTGAATACTTTTATACAATGATTGAGCTAAATCAATTCACTCACATGAAATTAAAAAAGCGCCGAAAAATAATTAAACCCTCATTCAACAAATTATTTGGTAAAATACTGCAATGAGCAAAAAAAACATCACACCGTCTTTATCTGAAGAACAGTCTAAAATCATTGAGGCTCGTCATCATAATCCCTTTACCGTATTAGGCTTGCAGCAGAAAAATCAAAAAGCCAGTGTATGTGTATTCGCGCCAAACACTCAGGAATTGTCCATTTTACCGGGCAACCTGAAAATGTCCCGAATTCCGAATAGCGATTTTTTTGAATGGTCTGGGAAAAACTCAGAGATAAGTTCTCCTTATCAACTCAAAAAGGTTAGTGGCTCCGGCTACGAATCCGTGGATTACGACCCCTACTGCTTCCCTGCCCAGCTTTCTGAATATGACCTGCATTTATTTGCCGAAGGTAAACACTGGCACATTTACAGGGTCCTGGGAGCACACTGTCATAGCGTTGATAATATAGCTGGCGTGTTATTTTCTACGTGGGCCCCGAGTGCGGAAAGAGTTAGTATTATCGGTGATTTTAATGACTGGGATGGACGTCGCCACCCGATGCGTAATCGGGGGAGCTCTGGCGTATGGGAACTTTTTATTCCAGGACTGGATACCGGTTGTCTGTACAAGTTTGAAATTAGAAACATCAATAGCGGAGAGGTTTTACAGAAAACCGATCCTTATGGCCAACAGTTTGAAAACCGCCCTAAAACAGCTTCTATCGTTACCAGTGATAAACAATTTGACTGGAGCGACCAGAACTGGATGTCAAAACGTTTGCAGCATGACTGGTTACACCAGCCAATGTCTATTTATGAGGTGCATCTCGGATCCTGGCAACGGGACGATCAGGGTAACTTCCTGAATTATCGTGATTTAGCGCATCGACTGGTCGAGTATGTAAAAGAAACCGGCTTTAACTATATCGAATTATTACCCATCACTGAACATCCGCTGGACGCATCCTGGGGTTATCAAACTACAGGATATTTTGCCCCTACCCGTCGTTTTGGTGATGTTGAAGATTTTCATTATTTCGTGGACTATTTACACAATAATAATATTGGTATTTTACTCGACTGGGTACCTGCACACTTCCCCAAAGATGCGCACGGTCTGGCAAAATATGATGGTAGCGCTCTGTATGAACATGAAGACCCACGAAAAGGTGAACACCGAGACTGGGGCACCTTAATTTATAACTATGGGCGCAATGAAGTTAAAAACTTTTTACTTTCCAGTGCACTATTCTGGCTGGAAGAATTTCACCTGGATGGTTTAAGAGTAGATGCAGTAGCTTCCATGTTATACCTTGATTATTCACGACAGGCCAATGACTGGGTTCCGAATATTCATGGTGGTAATGAAAATATAGAAGCCATTGAGTTTTTTCGGGAATTAAACAAAGTAGCCCATGCAGAACATCCGGGAACAATGGTAATTGCAGAAGAATCTACTTCATGGCCACAGGTTACCAGACCTACAGATCTCGGTGGTCTCGGCTTTTCCATGAAATGGAATATGGGCTGGATGCACGATTCACTGAATTATCTCGCCAGGGATCCTGTGCATAGACATTATCATCATAACCAGCTGACCTTCGGTTTACTGTATTTATTTACAGAGAACTTTGTACTGCCTTTCTCACATGATGAAGTGGTGCATGGTAAATCATCAATGTTATACAAAATGCCCGGTGATGAATGGCAGAAATTTGCAAAATTACGCCTGCTTTATCTATACATGTTCACTTACCCTGGTAAAAAACTGTTATTCATGGGCTGTGAATTTGCGCAGGGAAGTGAATGGAATCACGACAAGGAACTGGACTGGTATGTACTGGATTACCCTTTACACCGTGGCATGAAAGTACTGGTGAGCGATTTAAACAGACTCTACAAAGAGCAGCAAGCATTGCATCGATATGACTTTGAACCTCAGGGCTTTGAGTGGATAGACTGTAACGACACAGATCAGTCTGTTTTATCTTTTATCCGTCGCAGTGCAGATGAAACGCTCATAATCGTGCTTAATTTTACGCCCATTCCCCGAAAGAATTATCGAATCGGTGTACCTGAAGCAGGCACTTATAAAGAAATAATGAACTCAGACTCAGGGTACTATGCAGGTAGTAACGTGAGTAACGGGGTTAATATTGTATCGGAAGACATAGCCTGGATGAACCGTCCTGTTTCTCTTTCGCTTACCTTACCGCCGTTGGCCGGCATAGTGATTAAAAAGCATAATTCATGAAGCACAAAATTCTTTACATTAGCAGTGAAGCTTATCCATTAATTAAAACAGGAGGTCTGGCAGATGTTTCCGGTAGTCTGCCGGTCGCATTGCAGAATAATGAGCAGGAAGTATGTTTGTTAATTCCTGCGTATCAGTCTGTTCTGGAAAAAATCGGCGAAAAAATAATAGTTGCAGAAACATTCCACTATGGACAACCAATCCGTATTCTGCAAACCACTCTACCTGGCACAGATGTAACAACCTGGCTAGTCGATAGCACTCAGGCTTTTGACCGGCCCGGCAACCCTTATCTCAACAGTGACGGCAACGACTGGCCTGACAATGCATTACGTTTTGCTCTGTTTGCACAAACTGCGGTCGATATCGCCCTGAACCGTTGTGGACTATCCTGGCAACCTGATGTGGTTCACTGTAATGACTGGCAATCTGCATTAGTGCCCGCTTTACTGAAAACTTTTCCAACTGGTCCCGCAACGGTTTTTAGCATTCATAACCTGGCCTATCAGGGAGTATTTAGTAGCCAGACTTTTTTTGATCTTGGATTGCCAGCAGGCCTTTGGGGCATGTATGGCCTTGAATTTCATAATTTTTTATCTTTCATTAAAGGGGGACTGGTTTATGCCGACCGCATAAACACCGTTAGCCCAACTTATGCTGAAGAAATTCAGCAACCTGCTTTAGGGTATGGTCTTGAGAAGCTATTGAGCCACCGCAAACAACGCTTATCAGGAATTTTAAATGGAATAGATAGCGATGTGTGGAATCCAGCAACAGATCAGTATTTAACAAAAAACTACGATCAGCAAAATCTGGCTTTAAAAGTCGATAATAAAAGCGACCTGCAACAGCAGTTCAATTTGCCGGTGGACAATAATATTCCGCTGTTTGGAATGATTAGTCGGCTGGTAGAACAGAAAGGTCTGCAGAGTATTCTGGATGCAATGCCTGAATTGATGCAAAAACCCCTGCAAATAATCATACTGGGCAGCGGGGAGAAACATTACGAGGAAGCCTTGCTACAGTGGGCCAGTCAATACCCTGATAAACTGGCCATTAACATCGGCTATAACGAAGTTTTAGCTCATCAGATAGAAGCAGCTTCCGATCTCTATTTAATGCCATCCAACTTTGAGCCATGCGGATTGAATCAGCTATACAGTCTGCGCTATGGCACCTTACCACTGGCTCGCAATGTGGGAGGGTTGGCTGACACCGTGATCGATACCAGCGAGAATACGTTGAATGATCATACGGCTAACGGGTTCATAGTAAAACAGGATACCGCTACAGCACTCATATCAACGATAGATCATGCTCTGGAAACTTACCGGCATCAGGAAATCTGGAAACAGTTACAACTTAATGCAATGTCTCCAGATCGATCCTGGCAAGCTAGCGCCCTGCAATATATAGAGCTTTATGAAAAAGCTATTGAAGATAACAGAGAACGGTTATAACCGGGTCCAGATAATCCGTTACCAGTTATAACCCGATTGCCAGCAGTCTGTCGTGTTCAGGGTTAATCTACTGAGGAAAAAGCATTTTGGCCAGATTTCCCGATCATTAAATAATCGAAAAATCTGACTTAAGCATGGCCTTTGGGTACAAAACCCTTTCTCTCGCTACGATCCACCTAAACTCGACAAACTCCAGTCTCAGGCAGCTTTTGCCTTTTTAGCCATTGGTAAACAATCTTCACGCCAGATACAAAGCATCTGATCACAATTATCTGCATCCTGATTAGCAAAACAGGGATAATTTCCTTCAGTAGTCTGAATTTCCCTGATGAGATTAAGTTTAGACATTCTGGACGTTTTAATATCCAGATTCTTCGCTATGGCTCTAATTTCCTGCATATTCATGTGTTATACCTCTACCTGTTTATAACTATGTTAATGATAATTAATATAAGTTTCTGTTTAAAGAACCGTGTCGATTATTTTTCCAGCATAGCAGCATGAGCAGCTGCCAGACGTGCTGAAGGTATGCGCGGCCCGGAACAGGAAACGTATGTAAGCCCTATTTTATGGAAAAAATGAATTGATTGTGGATGTCCGCCATCTTCACCGC
>CALCSG010000175.1 GCA_937894085.1 uncultured Gammaproteobacteria bacterium
AAAACGATAACCCGGCACATATTGCATTTCGTTCGGTGGGCTTTGTTGAAGGCGGTACATACCCGGCCTATCAACGCCTGAACATTTCGATGGCCTGTAACCACTGTGATGACCCGGTCTGCCTGAAAGGTTGCCCTACTCGTGCCTACACCAAATATGCCGAATATGGAGCGGTGTTACAGGACCCTGACATCTGCTTCGGTTGTGGCTACTGCACCTGGGTGTGCCCCTACAATGCACCACAGCTCGATCCAGTCAAGGGACAGGTGACCAAATGCAATATGTGCGTGGATAGACTGGAAGTCGGCTTAAAGCCCGCCTGTGTTTCCGCCTGTCTGGGCAATGCACTGGATTTCGGGGTCACCGAAAATATTCCCGAAAACCGTACCCAGGCTAAAGTACAGATACCCGGATTTCCGAGTCCCGACATCACTCACCCGAATATCCGCTTCCAGCAAACCCGCACCACTCAACGCGATATGCTGCGCGTCGACCAGACCGCGGTAAAATACCATCGAGATGACAACACTGACAGTTTCACTCCGACTCTCGATCCCAAACACGGTAAAAAACGTGCATGGAACCTGGCCAGTCTGCTCGGCTCACATGAAAATGCTCACATCATGTTTACCCTCAGTGCCCAGGCAGTAATGGGAGCCTTCCTGATGTTACTGAGCGGATTCTGGTTTTCACCCATGACACAGTTTCATTCAGGTCCGGCACTACTTCCTGCCTTATTAGTGATGCTGGTTGTTATGAGTTTTGGTCTATTTAAACTCAATATGCACCTGGGGAAACCGCATCGGTTTTATCGCGGATTTTACAATCTACGTCACTCACCAGTCAGCAGGGAAATCGCCGGTGTATCTGCTTTTTATGGCGGCCTACTGGGATATAGTTTTTTTGCCCTTTTTGACTCAGGCATTAGTCAATTGCTACAGAATGCGTTCGCTTTCATCGGCCTGCTTGGAGCTGGTTTTGGTGGATACTTTATGTATAAGCTGTACCGCATCGAAGCACGCCCGTTCTGGAACCACTGGTACACCGGTGCAAGTTTCATTGCAACGGCATTAATTCTGGGTTCAATATTACTGTCAATTGTCGGCTTTATATTCGGTGGCATCAGCCCGGCATTCAAGCTGTTTATGTTAAGCCTGTGCGGACTCGGTCTGCTATTAGAAGCTATCGGACTGATAGTGCATGCGCGCAGTCTGCAATCAGCCAGCAGCGAAGGGGCAGCCTCCTTTTATCTACAGACAACAAAATATGGTTACGCTTACTGGCTGAGAAACGCGCTACTGCTGTTCGCTCTGACCACCTGTGGAGTCTTATTACTGGATGGCGGTAGCAGTATACCCGGCTTCAGTCTGCTCGCGTTGTTATCACTGACAACCCTCATCATCAGCCGTGCGCTGTTCTACGTGGTGGTTATTCCGACCACCATGCCCGGTGCATTTTTCTGGAAGAATGAAGGTTTTGTCGAACACGCCAGAGAAACAGGACTGGCCGACATGCCGCAAATGGGCGTAGCTTACGAGCATCACCATGCATTCAAACTTGATGAACTGATTGAAACAATTAAAACGACATCATTCAAAGAAAAGGTGGCACAGTTACATCGAGTCTTTAGCGGTTAACTACTTGCACTGTGAATAGAATAAACAGTAATCATTATTTTTTACAATATATACCGATATATCTTAAGATAAAGGAATCTGAAATGAGTATGAGAAACCCTGTAGAACTTTCTGTTGAACGTTGCCCTGATGGATTTTTAAGACACCCGGAAGACTGGAACGAGGATCTCGCGCGCAAGCTGGCATCTGAATGGAGCGGCCTGAACTTTACACAGGAACATTTAACCTTATTACATTTTATGCGTTCCTATTATTCTAGCCATCACATCACCCCCGATGTGCGCGAGGCTACTAATTTTATCGCACGCAACGGGATGGATAAAAAAGAAGCTAAAAAACATTTGTTCAAGCTATTCCCACATGGTTATATGCAGCAGGGTTGCCAGATAGCAGGAATGCGCAGACCCACATCCTGGTGTGTCGGATAATAAATATAAGTGATTAGCAAGATATCTCAGCTAAGTCATTTATTTGTCTTTTACAGGAGTTATTATCAGTAAGTTATAATTTTTATCGACCTAAAAACCTTCGTCATTCCGGTGGTTTTTTAACCGGAATCTATTGAGCGGCAAGCATTATTTTGAAAATGGATACCGGCTAAGAGCATACCGGCATGACGGTTTCGTTTTTCCTACTGAGCCATCTTGCTAATCACTTAAATATATTGAATCATTTATCCAGCTAGTACAGGAAATAACTGCCGCAGGCCGTTAGCCATAATTTCAATGGCGATAGCGGCCAGCATCAGGCCGAACAAACGGTTTATGATGTTGAGCCCTATATTGCCGAGTACCTTTCCTATAGTAGTCGCCATTCGCAGTACCACCCACAGCAGGATGCAAACCAGCAATATACACAGGATGACCAGTGGCACATGATACGGTAAGGTGGAGCGATGCATCTGAATGATAACGGTACTGATCGAACCAGGTCCGGCCAGTAAGGGTAGTGCCAGCGGCACAACTGCAATTGAATGCCGGTCTTCCGCTTCTGCTTCTTCCTCAGGTGAAGTTCTCACACTGTCAGATTTTGCAGTTAACATGGCGAGTGCCATCATCAGCAGTACGATACCACCGCCAACACGGAACGAAGCGAGACTGGTCCCCATCCCGTGGAGTATGGACTCACCCGTCAAAGCAGCAGTTACCAGCACCAGAAACACTGTCAGGGTTGCTATATTAGTTATTTTAGTCCTATCCAGCTGGCTAAAGTTTTTAGTCAATAGCAGAAAAATAGGAATCGCAGCAAACGGATCGGTAATAATAAACAATGCCGTAAAAAAACGGCTGTATTCTGTCCAATGTTCCATAAACTTATTGTCTGATCATATAAATCTTTATTTACTCAGAATACAGTATATGCTTTTTAAATTTATCCAGCGGTAATTTTACATAATGGAATTTTTTTCTCCCAACATACTAATCTGGTTCGGCATAGCCTTTTGCATCACTCAATCGGCCATGTTTTCAGGATTAAACCTGGCGTTACTCAGTATCAGTCGACTCAGGCTGGAAGTTGAAGCCAGTTCAGGAAAACAGGCCGCCGTGCGTATTCTGAAGATACGCGAGGACTCCAACTTTCTGTTGACGACTATTTTATGGGGTAATGTTTCGATTAATGTTTTACTGACACTGTTATCCAATTCGGTGATGGCGGGCCTTACCGCATTTCTGTTCTCAACCTTTTTGATTACCTTCATGGGTGAAATCGCTCCACAAGCCTATTTTTCACGTCACGCCATGCGCCTGGGTTCGTTACTGGCACCGGTATTACAGTTTTATCAATATATTCTATATCCGGTGGCCAAGCCCAGCGCACTGGTGCTGGACAAATGGCTGGGGGCGGAAAACATCAATTATTTCAGAGAGCGTGAATTACAGTCAGTTATCCGCAAACACATGGAATCCGGGGAAACCGATGTCGATCAGCTGGAAGGAATAGGTGCAATGAATTTTTTGAACATGGATGACATCAAGGTGACCCGGGAGGGTATAAGGATTGATCCTGACAGCATCATCAGTTTGCCAACACGATCGGGGAAACCTGTTTTCCCAAATTTTATGCGCACCGCGAAAGATTCTTTTTTACAGGCAGTCAATAAGTCTGGGAAAAAATGGGTTATTATCGTCGATGAGAAAAACCTGCCAGTCATGGTACTGGATGCCAGTGCTTTCCTGCGTCAGGCACTATTTACTGAACAGGAGATAGACCCTTACAGATACTGTCACAGCCCCATTATAATAACAGACCCCGAAACTCTACTTGGTTCGGCCGCGGCACGTTTAATAGTCTATCCTGAATCAGAAAACGATAATGTCATCGACCATGACCTCATCGTGGTCTGGGGAGAACATAAACGCGTCATAACAGGTTCTGATATTCTCGGTCGATTATTTCATGGAATTGCACGGCGTCAATCGACTGATAAGTCGATAGAGAAATAAAGTAAAGCTGAACAGCTTACAGGGTTAAAGTGTTTCCCTGTTCAACTGATTTATCCAGGAAAATAAACATTTATGTCATAAGTAATTTCAGGCTACAGCAGACAAGTTAAAGTTAACTGCTTTAAATCATAGCACCCTGAATTTTAAAGATTCATGATTACCCCTGAGATTCAGCTATTAATCATTTGAAATACAAAGAAAAGATTTACTCTCGCCAGAACGCCAAGAGCGCCAGGATAGGCTACTTCAAATTGGTGAAGGCTTACAAAGTAGAACTGGCTTTTCCTTTGCGCTTTGGCGACAAACTATTTTTCTTTTGTTTATTGACAAAGGCTGAGTTTCCGGGATAACCAGGTAAAGATTAAACATTTAAAAGGTAGATTTCCAATGCTTGAATTAAGACCGACATGCGAACATTGTAATAAGACACTTCAGCCGAACTCTACGGAAGCAATGATTTGCTCCTTCGAGTGCACTTTCTGCCGCAATTGTGTTGAAACTATCCTGGAAAATGTCTGCCCAAATTGTGGTGGAGGATTTACAGCAAGACCAGTCAGGCCGAAAAATAATTTGAAAAATGATAACTGTTTAGAAAAATATCCTGCTTCAAAAAAAATTATCCATCAACCGGTGGATGTAAAGTATCATCAAAATTTTATTAAAGGTATCAGAGTAACATCACCACAGGAAAGATAACCATTAAACCTAAACAAATCAGTTGAGCGCGAAAAAGAAGCGTAAGGAATTGATGTGCATGAAGAAATTAAAAACACCATAGTCACCTTATTGGTGATGAGTGTGTTTTAAATTTTTCAGGTGCGTCAAGACCTTGCGTAGACTTACGTGATTCAACTGATTTATTTAGGTTAAACTTCACAATTGATTATCACTGTAATAATACCGCTAACGTTATGTTTAAAAAAGAAAATAAACCGGTGAACTGGCCAGCAATATTAAAGCATTCAGATGATGCTGAATTAGTTTACATCAAAGATCAGGACACATGGGACAATGACACTGATTTACACAATTTCGAATATGATGTAACAGACCACCTGATAGATTCATCAGGAATAATTTTTAACCTTGCCCATAAAGAAAATCATTATATCACTCCAATTCCAGATGGAAACGTAATGGAGCTGAAGTATATTTTAGGCCTGGTAAAAGCGCATGCTGCTCAAAGCGGTTCATGTTGTGTGGCAAAGCTATATGCACCGTCTATTCCTGAAGCCTATAAAATAGTTGAATTTTTAAATGAAACATAACTCGTTAAAGCTGTTGTAATTTAACCCGACACTTTTAACCGGCGTGATTACTTTTCGGAAATTTCATTATCGACTATTACGACCTGTTGACCGTGTAAAAACCATTTATCGAGCACTATGTTTTTAATAAACCAGCGATTCGATAGCAAAACAGAGGCAAATATTTTTTTTATCGACAGTGGAACATGCTGCATCCATGCCCCCCCTGTTGAACGATCGCCAAAATGCTGTTGTATGACCTGCTTATAATTCTGCAGGTTTTTATTGCTGTAATCACTTTTGCAATTTTTTATGACCGCGGCCGCCAATTTGGCCGAATCAATGGCGGCACGTATACCTTCACCACTTTTGGCAAATGCCAGACCGGCCGCATCTCCGATCAGCAGCACATGATCGCCAATCAGTTTCCTGTTTGAATGAGGGTACAGTAAATAAGCATGTCCATTAAATCTTTCAGGCATATCTGGCGGAATTTTTCCACTGCCGATTAAGTACTCACAAAAGCTTTTTAGCTGAGACGATAACTTACTTTTATCCTCCCTGCCCAGACCGACATTTAAAAATTCCCCTTTACGGAATACCCAGCCATAACCTTTCAGATCCGGGTAAAAAAACAATTCCGGATTTTCTTCTTTAACACCACAGTTAGCCTGTTGCAGTGTATTCATTTTAAATTCCACTTCCTGCGCCACCACGGCAAGCTCCTTCTCCTTTGCAGACCCAACTGTACGGGCAACGGGACAAAAGTGCCCGCCTGCTCCTATAACAAGTTTGGCTTTATATTTATTATTAATAATCCAGGCTGTGGTATCTCCTGACTGTGTTTTTTCCATTTTTTCAAATGTTTCACCACAAATTAACTCGGCACCGCATCTTTGCAACAGGTAATCATCAAATTCAATGCGGCGAATACCATAACTCACCACTTCACCCGGATACAGAATAGCCTGTTGCTTTGATCCCAGCAGGCTCACGCGGAAACCACTGATTTTTTGCAAAATACGTCCACGGGCATAATCAGAAACATCAATATTTAAAACCTGCATGACTGCAGGTGTGACCCACCCTGCACACACTTTATTGCGAGGAAATTTCTGTTTATCCAGAATAGCGACTTTTAAACCACTATCGGCCAGTTTATAAGCTAGAGTAGAGCCTGCCGGCCCACCTCCAATAATCAGAACATCATAATTTTGCATTACGGATCTGCCTGTTTATAAAATCTTTAGTGAAACTTTTCGGCGGGCGTCTTTTCACCCAGTTCCTGCTGATAGATATGAAGTCGTGAACGCGGGATAGCATTATTCTGCATATGATTAAATACAACCTGAAATAATTGTAGCTTTCCCAGATTAAACGCAGCTCTAGAACCCTGTAGATATAAGCCCCAGGCCCTGATAAATTTCTCATCCATCATTTTTGAAATCAGCGGTAAATTTTGTTCAAAGCGTTGTATCCATATCTGCAGCGTTTTTGAGTAATGAAGGCGCAAATTTTCAATATCAGCCACGGCCAGTTCATTGGGTTCAAAAACCTGCATCATTTCACTTAACGTGGGCGGGTAAGCTCCTGGAAATATATACTTATCTATCCAGGGATTCATCGGCTGTTTAACTATTCGACCTATATTATGAATCAGGCCTATTCCTTCGGGTTTTAAGCATTTTTTTATAATTTGACCCAGTTCCTGATAATCCTGAACTGCAACATGCTCCAGCATGCCAACTGAAACAAAAACATCATATTGGCCATGTATATTCCGGTAGTCGTCTAAAACAAATTCCAGCTGATCATTCAAACCTTCTTCTGCTGCACGTTGGCGGGCAAACTTAACCTGTTCCTGGGATATATTATAGGCAGTCACTGTCGCACCATAATGTTTAACCATAAAATGTGCCAGACCACCCCAGCCACAACCTGCTTCAACAACTGTATCGCCCGGCTTCAATTGCAGCTTGTGACAGATATGGTATAACTTAGCCTGTTGCGCCTGTTCCAGAGTCATGTTTTCACGTGGAAAATAAGCACAGGTATACTGCATTTCTTCCCTGTCCAGCCAGAGTTTGTAAAATTCATTACCAATATCATAATGGTGATGAATATTCTGTCTGGCCTTATCAGGAGAATTACTGTTCCGTCGCTGGGAAAACCACTGTATGGCCTTTCTCAGGAAACTCATTTTCCCACGGGCTTGAACCGCATGAGCAATGGCTTCGATCAAACTGGTCATATTGCCTTCAAATTTTACCCTCCCCGAACAGTACAGCTCACCCCAGTGCAATTCGTGATCTATAATAATTTTCAGCAAGGCGCCACGGTCATAAAATGACACCACAGCTAGAGGATTTTTACATGCAGACGATGCAATCTGTCCATCCCATAATTTAATTTGGAGCGGCGGATTACCCAACACATTGAGCATTTTATTAACTAATACGCGGTCCAGCCAGGTAACCCGTGTAATAGTAGCGGGTAATTCGTGCTGGGAGAAAAATGCTGCCGTCTGAGGAATGAGGGCGGAATTTTTCTGGCTAACGTCCTGTTGCGGTCTATTATCAGGAGTATTCGAATGCATTATGTTTTCACCTTTAAAGTCCTTTTCGATCTTCGAAAGCCGCAACGACGGACAGTCTTAAGATTGAATGCTAAAAATTCACTTTATAAAAACTAAATACTACGTTGCTATCTTATTCCAACATTGAACCCCTAAAACTGTTTCAAATCAAGCTGGTGCCTGTCCAGCTTCGTTTATAAAAAAATCAGATAGACTATATGCGTGTTATAGCCTGCTAAAGTCAGGAACAGAAGATGAATAGATGTTCTCGACATAAAACCGTAGATCCATCAGATATACCTCTGACTCCAGGTTTTTTTAATAAATCACAACTTTTGATTTATTATCATTGGACAATTAAATAGTGCCAGATCGAGAATGCGATTGGTTAACTATAATCGAATACGAATAGCCCGGGTTTTTTCCAGCCTTAAAGGTAATTTATGGCCCGCTAATTTACCTTTATTGCAGGATCTATGCTGCTGTGGCAGATGGTTTTGACCGTTCATTTAATTTAAGTGTGGATAGCGTATTGTTGCGAATCGACATAAATAAATCTTTATGGGAAACGATTGATATTCCATAAGATGGAATAATCTTTCTGATCTTTTTCTGCCATTCGGGCGTGGCCAGCTTTTCGCTATAACAATCTTCAATGATTTCTAAAATAATCGGCACTAATAAAGATGCACCAGGAGACGCACCCAGTAAGCCTGCTAATGTACTGTCTTTCGAGTGAACAACTTCTGTTCCAAATTCTAATTTGCCTCCCTTTTCGGGACATTTTTTGATGATTTGAACGCGTTGACCGGCATTCGCCAGCGTCCAGTCAGAATTTTCAGCAGCAGGATAGAATTCACGTAGAGCATTCATGCGTGATTTATGTGTTTGCAGGACTTCAGTGATCAGGTATTTAATCAGGCCAAAGTTCCTTAAGCCGACGTTTATTAACGGCCAGAGGTTATCAAAACGAATAGATTTAAGTAGATCAAAAATAGAGCCATGAATTAAAAATTTGGTGGTAAAACCGGCAAAAGGACCAAACAATAATGCTTTTTCACCGTCTATTATTCGCGTATCCAGATGAGGAACAGACATGGGAGGCGCATTTAACGGTGCTTTACCATACGCCTTAGCCATGTGCTGTTTTACGATATTCTGGTTTTTACAGACCAGCCACTGGCCACTCACTGGAAAGCCGGCATAGCCTTTAATTTCTTCAATCTTTGTTTTTTGTAATACAGTGAGGGCGGCCCCGCCTGCACCTATAAACACAAATTTTGCGTTAATTTTTTGTGTTTCGGCAGTTTGCGTATTCTTTATAGTGGCCTGCCAGCTGGAGTCCGGGTTTTGTACTAGATTTTCAATCGAACTGTTAACCAGTAAGTTAAAATTATCGTGAGTTTTGAGGTGATTTATCATGCCTCTGCTGACCGCGGCAAAATTCACATCTGTACCATAAGAGACCCTTGTGCCCGCCACTTTTTGCGAAGGATCTCGGTTTTTCATCATTAAAGGGAGCCACTTTGTTAAAACTTCCGGGTCTTCGGTAAATTCCATTTCTGAAAACATCGGGTGTTCAATTAATAACTCATGACGTTTACGTAGAAACTCAACGTTAGCTGCACCCCATACAAAACTGATATGTGGAACCGGGTTAATAAACTGTTCAGGTGATGGTAGTGCGCCTTGCTTCACCAGGTGAGACCAGTATTGCAGGCTGACTTCGTATCGGGCATTTATACCAAATGCCTTATGGATGTCGACACTGCCGTCTTTATTCTCAGGTGTGTAATTGAGTTCGCAGTAGGCGGCATGTCCAGTGCCAGCATTATTCCAGCCATCGCTACTTTCCTGCAGGGGTTTGTCGAGCTTTTCTACCATTGTGATAGAAAGATTTTCATCGAGCTGGTTGAGCATAGAGCCTAAAGTGGCGCTCATTGCACCAGCACCCACTAAAAGCACGTCTGTATTTTTATTTACCATATATGAAGATTTTAAGGTGTTGAAGCATTAAAGCTAAGATACTACTCAATAATAAAATTGTTCATATTATAAATAATCAATACAGAGTATTAATATAGAAAGTTGGACAAAATTAAGGTTTACCTGGAAAACGTCGTTGAAAGCGAAAAAGATGCGTGCCAGGAGTAAGCGCTTTAGGCGACAGATCGATGTGCATGGTTAAGCTATGGAAAGCCGCAGGTAGAGCAACGCAGGAAAAGCAGGAGCAATTTCCTGCCAACTGACTCGTATTCAGCAAGGATGCTGTTATACCGCGAATGCAGCGTGTATAAGAGCGTGAAGAACGTGTTTCTGGTTTTATCAGGTACCGAAGGCAACTCAGCTTTTATCTTAATAAGTTTCGCTAAAGATATCTATGCAAGAATCTATAGACTCTTTATACTTGCAGTGCTTAATACGATTAGTGAAAACTGGATTGATTTCATTCCAGATCAGATGAAATGCCTGTTAATCCTCCCATCACAAAAGATGTCGCGTTAATCACGCGCTAACTTCGAGAATCATTTGCACCCCTTTTAAGCATCACAATATTGGGAGTTTAACGCGGCGCAAGTTTGCACTCTACTCGAAAACACATTGAATTTATTATTTAACCGGCGGTAAATGATGGCAAAAATTTTTCAAAAAGGTCCTGCAATGAAGCAGGCAGAACGTAGCAAATCAAACTTTAAAATCAATAAAAGCCTGCGTCTGGGTACCAGGAAGGCACCTGCTCTAATCAGCGTTCAAACCGAAGAGCGCAAACAGGAACTGACAGCGGATTTTGCAAAAAATGGCTGGCACTGTGTTATTGAAGTGAATGCAGAGCAGGATGAAAATACACGTGATCTGGATATTCTTCAAAACAAACTGATTACAGCCGTGAGCACCAAAATAGCCAATCGAAATGATCCCTGTCCCTGTCAGAGTGGCAAGAAATACAAAAAGTGCTGCGGGGCGTAATGTGTTTTATGCGGAACGCAACACACTGCTGTAACGGTTCGCTTAGGGTGGACGCAGACAATAATTTTACAAGGATCATCTGGCAAATATGAGGTTATATGTTTGCGTAGCATAAATACTTTCTTATGCCTAACCGATAAGTGTTCCGCAACTTGCTATCAATCACCAGATTAAATAGCACGAAGCTGCAATGGTTTTATCGGTTGGCGGTTTTACTGCGGGATGCGCAGCAGAAATAAATCCGACAAACATATTTCCTGGTCACCCGCAGCAGCGTATCATGCGCCTTTCCAAATTAAAGACAGAATAAAATATCATGGCTGAATTCTTTTTCGACTACGGACTATTTTTACTAAAAGCTGTGACCATAGTGGTCGCCATTATTAGCGTTATCGGGGTGTCGATTGCGGCCGGCATGCGCACGCGTAAGGCGACTCGGGAAGGTCATATCGAAGTGACCAGGGTAAACGATGAAATTGATCATTTACGTGACACATTGTGTGAGACTGTTATCGACCCCTATGCTTTAAAAACTCAGCTCAAGCAACGCCATAAGGCCGAAAAGGCTGAACACAAAGCTAACGTTAAGAAGCTCAAAAAAGCCGCTAAAATGGACAGTGACAAATCAGCGGAGCAGGATCGTAAACGTCGTCTGTTCGTACTCGATTTTCACGGCGATATGAAGGCCTCGGCAGTTGCCAGTTTACGTCGTGAAATAACCGCAGTGTTGTCGCTGGCAGAAACCCAGGATGAAGTCCTGCTGCGCCTGGAAAGTGGTGGGGGCATGGTACACGCCTATGGGCTGGCTTCGTCGCAGTTGCAACGGGTTAAGGATCACGATATCCCTTTAACCGTTTGTGTCGATAAGGTCGCCGCCAGTGGCGGTTACATGATGGCCTGTGTTGCCAGCAAATTGCTTGCCGCACCGTTTGCCATTATCGGTTCGATTGGTGTAGTTGCTCAGTTGCCTAATTTCCACCGGTTGTTGAAAAAGAACGATATCGACTTTGAAATGATAACCGCAGGTGAATACAAACGCACGCTCACCATGTTTGGCGAAAATACCAAAAAAGGCCGCGAGAAATTTGTTGAAGACATCGAAGATATTCACGTTCTGTTCAAAGATTTTGTCCTGCAACACCGTCCGCAACTGAACATTGATAAAGTCGCCACCGGAGAAATCTGGTTTGGACAACGCGCTATCGATAATGCACTTGTCGATGAGCTGATGACCAGTGATGAATATATTGTTAAGGCCTGCAATGATTCTGACGTATTCGAAGTGAAATATTGCGAGAAAAAATCGCTGTCGGAAAAACTTGGCATTGGTGTGCATTCGGCCGTTGATGCGGTATTACTGAAGTGGTTTGATCGTGGTACACGAAATCAGTTCTATTCCTGATCGGAGTTCAATTGCATCGAACTTTGATCCACAACAGGTCTTTAATTACAGATCAATTCGACCCGCCTGACTTAAAAAAAAATCTTGATTTTAGGGCTACAGGCTATAGGTCCTGCTTAATTGATATTTTGAGAACACTAAAAAACTTATCAGGTTGTTGCCAGGTACCAGTTTTTAATGACTCTCTCCACCTGTTTCCGGTTTATAAATTCCTGCTCAAGGCGACCTTTAGTTAACCCCAGTATTTTTTCATACAGACACCCTTCTGAGTCGGTTAAACCTTCAGGAACAGGCGTACCTGCAGTTTGAACTTCGTTAACCGCAAACTGCTGGTTATTTTCAAACGATTCATCGTCCATCAATAAGGGGGTTAAAGCCGGCTGAAAATTTCTAGCTATGCCCAGCATCTTCAGACCCCAGCTGTCTATATCTCCCCAATACGCGAGCTGTATTGTGTTAAAAAACGGGTTAGCTAACCAGCTCAGGTTAAGTCCTGCTCCCAGTATTGCAATGCTGTTTTCCAGCCTGGGTAATTGATAACGACATTGTTCGTTTTCTACAATTAGAATATGACTGGCCGGTAACTCAATCGTAGCCAGCTCAGATGCCCTAAGTCGTAACTGTTGAAAGGGCAGCAAGCCATCCGATAACCCTATCACCAGTAACCAGTGATCATTATTCTCAGCAGCCCCGAGGAAGTCTTCTAATGAAGACTTTTGCAGTGCCTGATTAAAACGTTGATTCAGTAATTTAATCAATAGTAGGCGATTATTTTCAATAAACTTGCTATCAATATTTGTAATCGTGAGCGCACGTAAAGGCCTACCCTGAGCACAACCGGGTTCCAGTTGCATGGCCAGTTCACAGCATTGCACCATCTGATCTATGGAAACATTTTTCCACAGGCTACGCTGGCGTACGATTAGCGCATGAAACGGCCTGTCTACCTTAGCTAAAACCTCCGACAGATAATCATATTCGCTGCCCACCAGTTTGTCGTGACAGGCTGTTACCCATTCATCTATAGTTTGCATACACCAGTAAAGTGGAATATCCACCGCTGAGCCCGCTGCCTGGTATTTCACGGAAGACCATTCAACACGACCTGTTTTTTCACTACGCCACCTTTGCAGGTGCTCCCTGACTAATGCACTTGAGTTTTTGATCAAAGCGGCACCCGGTTTACCTATCGTCAGGCAAACTGGCCAGTCAGAATTGCCCAGTAAAAGTAATTCCCGCATATCGGCCGATTGCCATTGCCGGGTCAGTTTGCTGCTGAGTTCAGCCGGAGATTTCATTATTTTTTTGCTGACTGGCTTCTCTTTTTGTCAAATGCCGGTCTATATCCTGCCAGCTCAGGCTGAGTGCCCTGGATTGCTGATGCCTGCGATGTACCAGTACCGCAGATGAGGTATGTTCACGCAATAATCGCATTTCTTTATTGGGTGTCACAAATAAGGGGTGCAGACCAAATTCACGTAATGCCGAAATAATTCTGGCCGCCACCGCCTGTGAGCTTTTGGAGAAAGCTTCATCCAGTATTACGCTACCAAATAACGGCGAGGTTCGATTTTTAGGACACAGTGCATAACTCAATGATGCGGTCAGTATGAAGCTGGCTATAATTTCTTTCTCGCCTCCACTACCGCCTTTTGAACCGGTGCGGGTCTCCAGCACTACACCCGTTTCACGCTCTATCACCGCCACTGAAAATTGCAGTCGATAGCGTGGATCGAGTAATGCCTGAGCGGGTCGTGTTCTTTTTCTATCCACCGCTTCACGCAGCAATTGTATCAATACCATTAACGCCCTGTAATGAGACTCTCCCTGGTCATCCTGCAGTTCGGCACTGCGCAAATCTTTGCGCGCCCTGATTAAGGTTTGCAGTGAGTCGTGGTTGACTTTCTGTGGTATCAATTGTAAATAACGTCCGGCCTGAAAATCGACTCTCTTCAATGTCGCGTTGAGTTCTTCGATACGTTCTTCGATAATCGATACTTCATTATCAATACGTGTCAATAACTGGGTAACTCCCTGATCTGAACTCTGATTGAGATACAGCAAAAACCGGTCCAGTTTATTGGGTAAATCTTCTCTGGTTAACTGATTTAAGCGGTGTAAATAAGCTGGCACATCTTCCAGGTCACTGCCTGCTTCACTTAATGCACCGGTATCTTTTTCCAGTGCTTTCATCATATATCTAACCAGCTGACCTTCCAGCGTATTTCGTTTGCCGGTTTGAGTCACTATTTTGTGTTGTGAATCACGCATCGCGTCACGCTCCAGGTCAGCCAGCATGTCAAGTTGTTGATACTCAGGAATAACATAACTGTCTGCGACTAAATCTATTTGCATCTGTGTTAATGCCGTATTTATACGCTGTTTAACCTGTAAAGCTTTTTTGTTGGCATCATTCAGCATTTGCTGGGCCAGTTGAAGTTTTACAGTCTGCGCATTAATTTTATTCTGCAGTTCATGTAACTCGGCTTTTGCAGCTTCCCACAATTGTTCGGCTTTAGCCGCATCTGAAGAAGGATCCTGCAATTCCTTTAATCGTAATTTTAATGTATTTAAATTTGACTCTGCTCCCGATACATCCAGCTCCGAAAACTCTAAAGTCTTTAACTGTTGCAGTGAAAGTTGCTGCTGTGATAAAAGTTTCTGTTCTGCTTTCAGTGTTTCAAACTGTTGACGGTAATCTCGCGCCTGTTGTTTTGCTTTCTCTCCCTGCAAACGTAATTCATTCAGCCGGTTGCGATTATCGAAGCCGGTCATCCAGCCCTGGTTGAGAGAACGTTGATCCTGTTTTTCAAACAGTCCACGTTTTCCTGACATTAAACCCTGACGGGTCAGTCCAAATGCCGTATCTCTGAGTATTTCAGCGGAGGCAACACAATGACGGTCAATACTGGCCAGAAAATTTTCCACCAGCTGTTTATGTTCGCCAGCTTTAAAGGTTAGTTTGTGGCAGAAACCATCCGTTAGCGGTTGTTTATATTGCTGATAATCGGCAGCATTCATCAGGCGCACATGTAAACGATTATCACGCTGATTAACCCAGTCTAGTGCTTTCCTGATATCTCTGGCATTTACTATCAGGCGTAAACGATGACTACCAATGGCTCTTTCGATAGCACCCTGCCAGTCTTTATCCTGTACTTCCACACATTGCCCGATATAGGGTATTTGTTCAGGTGTTAACTGTAATTCATCCGCCAAAGCCTGTTGAAAGCGCAAAAAGTCAGCTGGAATATTACTGCCGGGTGCTGCCAGCACTTCGCTAATCTGGCGCTGCAGCGATTTACTTTCATCTTCGGCATTGAGGGTATGCTGTGTGAGTAAATCGCGCGCAGCTTCGAGCTCTTCCAGTCGGGCTTCCAGCTGTTTGAGTCGCTCTCCGGTAAGCTGCTGGTTTTCAGCCAGTTGCTGATGGTTAACATCAACTGAAAGCTCAAGAGACCGGCACAGTTGCTGGTAATCCCTGACATTTTGTCGCAGAACAGACAGCAACTGCTGCTGTTCTTCAAGCTGATGTTTTAAATTTTCAATACTGGCACCACCCAGTTGCTGATAACGTTGATAATAATCATCAACTACTATCTGTTGTTGACTGTGTTCCGCCTGTGTCTGGTTAACGGCACTCTGTAACTGTTTTATTTCTGTCTGTTTTAGCCCGGCCTGCTGAGACCACAGTTGATAGGCAAAATGAGCATACCAGCGTGACAATAAATCCTGTATTTCAATCAATCCGCTCAGTTTCTGTTCGACAGCCTGATATTTAGCAAAGGTCTTTTCAATAGGAAGCAAAGATTGCTGCTGAGAACGGGCAACCTCCAGTTCGTTATGAATTCCTTTTAATTCATCAAACTCGGCAGTGACTTCATGCGCGCGATTAAAGGCGGCAC
>CALCSG010000176.1 GCA_937894085.1 uncultured Gammaproteobacteria bacterium
TAATCTGACTAAAATCATTGTTTCAAATTATTTAAAGAAATACACCACAAAAATATTATGTGTATTTTAACGAATTTTTTCTGTAGAAAACAATGTAAAGTACATCAGCTTTCAAGCAACACCTTTTAATTGATGAAAGTGATGAAAATGCATTGATCGTTTACCGCTTAATTTCTTTAATAACAATGATTTTGAGTCCATTTCTGCTGGAGCTGTAATCCCCATCAACTGTAAAATGGTAGGGGCTACATTAGAAAGCCCCCCACTGGAGGAAAGCTGCCAGTTATCTTCATCTACTATCAAACAGGGAACTGGATAAGTTGTGTGTTGTGTATGCGGCTCACCGGTAAAAGGATCGACCATTTCTTCACAATTTCCATGATCTGCCGTTAGTAAAACCGAATAACCAGCTTCTTCAGCTGCAATCAGTACTCTCGAAGCTTCACGGTCTAATGTTTCGACGGCTTCAAGAACCGCATTTTTTTTGGCCGTATGGCCAACCATGTCTCCATTTGCAAAATTAACTACAATAAAACCATATTGTTCCTGACTAATAGCATCAATAACAGCGTCAGCTACCTTATTTGCACTCATCGATGGCTTCAGATCGTAGGTTGCCACTGCTGGTGATGGAATCAACATATGCTTTTCCCCGGCATAAGGAGTGCTTCGTCCACCATTAAAAAAATAGGTCACATGAGCATATTTTTCTGTTTCTGCACAGTGAAACTGTTTAAGCCCAAAACTGCTAATCACTTCGCTTAAAGTAATATCCGGCTTTTCAGGTTCAAATGCATAGGGAAATGGTTGACTTTTATCGTATGGCATCATGCAGGTTACCCTGGCTAAGGCGGCATCTCCCCGATCAAAACCGCTGAAATCATGAGCTCCTAATGCGGCCACTATCTGGCGCGGTCGATCTTTGCGGAAATTAAAAAATATGACTGAATCTTCATAAATAACAGGGGTAAATTTTGGCAACAGAATTGGTTGAATAAATTCATCGCTATCACCGGCAGCATAAGCACTGCGAATAGCCAGTTCTGCAAGACTGGCGCGCTGTCCTCTTGCTAACACCAGAGCTCGCCAGGCTAGTTCTGTTCTATCCCAGCGATTGTCACGATCCATTGCATAGTAGCGCCCCATGATACTGGCTATTGCTCCGCCTGATTCATGTAATAAACCTTCTATTTCCGCCAGGTAATTCAATGCAGATTGAGGAAGTGTATCCCGGCCATCTGTAATCATGTGTAACAGCGGTTTTGCACCGTGTAATCTGCACAGTTTTATCAATGCTTTCAAATGATCCAGATGACTATGAACACCTCCATCAGAAACCAGTCCCAGAAGGTGTACCGGTCTTTCTCTGGATACCGCCTGTTTAATAGACTGCAGAAAAGATTCGTTTTGCTCGAAACTGCCACTGGATACAGCATTGTTTATTAACACCAGGTCCTGACTAACTATTTTGCCTGCACCGAGTGTTAGATGCCCTACTTCAGAATTACCCATCTGCCCATCAGGTAATCCTACTGCCTGACCTGAAGCATTTAAGGTGGTGTGTGGATAACAACTGAAAAACTCATCCAGATTTGGCGTATGCGCCTCAGCGACACCATTATTTACCTTACTGGGATTGACTCCAAAACCATCCAGAATTAACAGCACTGTAGGGCGTCGCGGAACTCCGGGCACATTTAACATTATTTGGTACCATAATTAATTATTTATTTTATGGAAAAATAATACAATAAACATGCCAGATTGCTCAGAAGTACAAATATGTTAGAAAATAAGGGTTCCAGTCAATAAGTCCGAAATATAACCAGCCACTAATGCACCATATTGGTGCAATCAAGTATAAATATGATTATTTTTGGTGCAACAAGCGGGGAACTTTCCAGTTAAATTTTTTAATGAATTAGCTGATAGTAAGAAAGCCTTAAGGCATTACTTGATAAAAACGGAATTAAACTGCTCACCTGTTTTAACGAAGGTGGCGCACTTACTCAGCCATTTCAATTTTTTCGCACCTGCATAGGTACAGGTGCTGCGGATACCACCCAGTAAATCCTGAACAGTGGTGTTTATTTCACCACGGTAAGGCACCATAATTTCGCGACCTTCTGATGATCGATACTGTTTTAGACCACCAAAATGTTTTTCGTTGGCAGCCAATGAACTCATTCCATAAAACTGTACGAATTTTTTCTGTTCAATAATGTCCTGCCATCCATTTTCAGTTTCAAACACTTCTCCGGTTTTAAAATATTTGGTGATAATCTGACCACCACCTTCATTATGCCCTGCCAACATGCCCCCGAGCATAACAAAATCAGCACCGCCAGCGAACGCCTTGGCCACGTCACCAGGACAGACACAACCTCCATCTGCAATAATATGCCCCCCAAGACCATGCGCCGAATCAGCACACTCGATAACTGCTGATAACTGGGGAAACCCCACACCAGTCTGTATTCGTGTTGTGCACACACTGCCCGGCCCTATTCCAACTTTAACGATATCGGCACCACTGAGAATCAGTTCTTCTGTCATCTCACCAGTCACTACGTTGCCGGCAATGATGACAATTTGCGGGAAGGCTTCTCTTAGCTGTTTGATGAAACAGGAAAAACGTTCTGAGTAGCCATTCGCTACATCCACGCAAACATATTTTAAATTCGTTTCCGGATGATTATAGACATGGCTAAATTTTTCGAAATCATGTTCCATAATACCCATCGAGTAGGCGACATTTTCTAATCTGGCAGAATCATTGGCCGTGAAAAAACTGATTAATTCAGATTCACTGTAACTTTTGATCAGGCAGGTAAATAGTCCCGATTTCGCAAGTGAATTCGCCATATCGAAAGTACCCACGCCATCCATATTAGCAGCCATAATGGGAATACCATTGTAATGGGAACCCGTTTGCCGGGTTACGAAATTTCGAAAGCTAAACTGCCGAAACAGGTCGACATCTTTACGACTACCTAACGTACTACGTTTTGGTCTGATTAATACGTCTTTGTAATCAAGCTTTCTTTCGTCTTCAATTCTCATGACAGCAATTATCGAAACTAATTTTAAGGTTTATTTCAATTTGGAAGCCCAGATAGCCAGCTTATGTTTCATGGTGACCTGTGAAACCTGGTCTTCCGGAATGGGTTGAATAACTTTATCATGTACCAGTAATCGATAGATATATTCAACTTTTTCATTAATAGAGTCGGTCGCTTCAAATTCAACAACACCTCGACCTTCACCATATTTGACGCCTTCGAGAATTGCTTTTTTGATTAATTCTTTTTCATTTTTTATTTTTTTCATGACTTTCCTGAATTTAATTCAGTTGGCAACAGCAAGCCATTAAAGCACTTGTTTTATTGCATTGGTACACAAAATTATGGAAGATAAATTTGAAAACAGCCACCGTTTAACAGCTTGCCATTTTCCAGCATTATATCGCCCTGCCTACCGAATCTTTTATGGTAATGAGCAACTGTTGCAGAAAAAAACAAACCCAAACCGGTACTGCCCGTACTGTAATTTATTCTTTTAATAAAACTCTCTGGGTCCTGGACCATATTTTCAGGATAACCATCGCCATCATCATCTACCTGAATCAGCAGACGTCCATCAGATATTTTTACAGTGACCAGGATACAGCTTTTTGTGTATCGAATACTATTCCCGAGGATATTATTGATGGCTATCCCAATCATATCCGGGTCAAAAAACCAGATCAGAGAATCATCACAATCAACATTAAGGTTTATCCCGTTAATAGATGCCACTGGAGAATGTGCAGCAATGCAATCCTCAATGAAATCTGCTACTTCAACTTCAACAATTTGTATTGCTAACTGATTATTTTCCAGTTTATATAAACTTAATAATTGCATTAAGGACAGATTTATTCTGGATGATTCGTATCGAATACTGGATATTGCATGTTGATTTTCTGCATCATTCTCCAGCCGTTGAGTAATATTATCGAGTTCCCCCATTAATAAACTCAAGGAGTTTTTCATGTCATGCACTGTTGAAGCCAGCACAGTTTCAAATAAGGAAATTTCAGTCATTAGAAACCCTACTCACTAAAATTTGATAACGTTTCCAACGAATATCAGTTTCATCCATGATGATAGAATCCAGTAAATAATGCCTGGCTTCCTGTACTCTTTGCGGATTACTCTGTAATTCTTTATTTTCTAAAATTATCTGAGAAGCATTTAATAAATAATTAATGTTCTGCGGATTTATTTTAATGGCTTCTCTGAACTTGTTTAATGACTCCAGTGGCCGCCTCTGTTTGGCTAATTGCATACCTTCTGAATTAATCCTTTTAGCGACCAGTGCAATATCTTCCGGTTCATCCAAAATAACCTGACTGGCATCCAGGTCTTCTTTTATGTCATCCAGGCGGGATGAAATTTGATCCAGAACTTTCTCACTCGATTTATCTTCAGCGAAGTTCTGCAGGTGTTTACTAATGGTTTCTGCCTGCTTTTCGTTGATTTTACAGTTTGGATCTTCCAGCGTTCTGGTGAGCCTGGAAAGAATTCCACTGGTTTTATCCTTTTCTCCGACTGATAAATATAATGCTGCTGCAGAACTGAGGTTTGCAGCCATCGCTGAAGGATCATTGCTGTATGCACGCTCCATTTTTTTATGTACCACTTCTGTTTCAGCCAGTAATCTG
>CALCSG010000177.1 GCA_937894085.1 uncultured Gammaproteobacteria bacterium
TTATAACAATACTATTGCACTCAGGGAAGAGCCTGATCAAATTGAAAAGAAAATTAAAACAATGCCGACCGATCCTGCGCGGGTGCGCAGAACCGACGCTGGAGACCCTGAAAAATGTCCAGTCTGGCAGCTGCATCAGGTGTATTCCAGTGAAGATCTTAAAAAAGAAATCGTGGAAGGCTGCACGACTGCTGGAATCGGCTGCATAGATTGTAAGCGACATATTATTGATAGTGTTCAGCGGGAACTTAAACCCATACAGAAAAGGGCAAAAGAATATCAGGAAGATCTTTCAGCTGTCGATAACATCATAAATGAAGGTTGTGAAGCGGCACGTGATGTAGCCCGTGATACGATGGAAGAGGTCAGAAAAGCTATGGGTATTACACTGAGATAATCATGGCTGATCTATTTCAGGATAACCATACCAACCAGTCAGAAATGCCATTTGCATTAGTCGAAGGTGAGCCTTTGACTATCATTCCACAGGATCTCTACATTCCACCGGATGCATTACAGGTTTTTCTTGAAGCTTTTGAAGGGCCACTGGATTTGTTGCTGTATCTGATCAAACGGCAGAATCTGGATATTTTGAATATTCCGGTCGCTACTATCACTAAACAATATATGGAATACATTCATCTGATGGAAAAAATGCAGCTCGAGCTGGCTGCTGAATACCTGGTGATGGCTTCGATGCTGGCAGAAATAAAATCGCGCATGTTATTACCCCGGCCTGAAGGTGCAGATGATGAAGATGACCCGAGAGCTGAATTGATCCGTCGCTTACAGGAATATGAGCAGTACAGGAAGGCAGCAGAAGATATGGATGCGTTACCCAGAGAAGAGAGAGAAATTTTCTTTACCCAGGCCGAGTTACCTGATCTCGAAACCGAAATACCGGAAGTAGAGGTTTCTATTAATGATTTATTGATGGCTTTTCGTGATGTGGTTAATCGTGCAGAGCAATTTGCGAGTCATCATATCGAACGTGAAACTTTATCCGTACGCGAAAGAATGAGCATAGTCCTCAGTAAACTGAAATCTGACGACTATACTGAATTTAAAGAATTTTTTAATGTGGAAGAGGGGCGCATGGGTGTCGTTGTCAGTTTTCTGGCCATCCTTGAACTGGTAAAAGAATCGATGATAGACCTGGTGCAGAATGAAGCTTTTGCACCTATCTATGTTAAAGCCAGAGGATAAGAGAACATGTTAGCTCTTCATTTTCACACTATTTCTGCAATTAAATAATTACTATGGAACTGGAAAAACTTAAACCTGTTATTGAAGCCTTATTATGTTCAGCAGACAGTCCGTTAACGGTTAATCACTTATATGATTTATTTACCGGAGATCTTGACCAACCGGGAAAAGATGATATTCGTAAGGTTCTGCACGAGCTGGTTGAGGAATACCAGGGAAAAGGTATAGAAATTAAGCAGGTCGCCAGCGGTTACAGGTTGCAGGTTAACCCTGCCTACTCAACCTGGATTACGCGTTTGTTTCAGCAAAAACCGCCACGTTATTCACGAGCGCTGCTGGAAACATTAGCGCTGATTGCCTATAGACAACCGGTTACACGCGGGGAAATTGAAGCCATTCGAGGTGTCAGTGTCAGTTCTAATATCATTAAAACTTTGCAGGAAAGAGAGTGGGTAAGGACGCTGGGACATAAAGATGTACCCGGCAGGCCCAGCCTGTATGGCACCACGAATGAATTTTTAGACTACTTTAACTTACAGTCACTGAATGAATTACCAACCCTGTCAGAGTTAAAAGACCTGGATCAATATCACCCTGAACTGGCTTTAAATGATCTCATTCTACCTGAAGAAGATGGTGTAGAAAGCCATGATGAAGAGGAGAATGACAGTGAAACCAGTGTGGGTGAAAGTATTGAACAAGAGGATGTTGTTTCATAATGGGTCAACTTAATCTTCACATACTTGTTAACATATTGTGTATCTTTATTGTACTGAATGTTACCGGCTGTAGTGATAAAGGAAAAGAGTTAAAACAGTGGTTACACGAAGATACGGGTTCCTACAGTGTAGCGATAAGTCCTGATAGCAGGTACCTGTTAACAGGTTCTATCGGAGGGTATGGTCGCGTATGGGATATAGATAAGAATGAAGTTTTGTACAGCCTGCAGCTCAAAGATAATAGCGATGGTGGTTTTATAGCGGCTGCTTTTTCAGAAGACAGCAAGTTCCTGGTCACCATTGAGCAACAAGCGATTACGCGTTGGATGGTTGGCGACGGTCGGCTGGTGGGATACTGGGAGTGGCCTGATTTACGTGACGTCGCTATTTCTGCCAGTGGCCGCTATGCGCTAATCGGCACAAAAGCTAATCAGGCCATTTATTTTGATATGCAGGAAGGCAAAATGGTGTATGTTTTTACGCATCATGAAAAAATCTCTTCAGTTTCACTGTCCAGAGATGGGCGTTTCGCATTGACCGGAGCTGATGACTGGCACGCCAGTCTGTGGAACCTGTCTAATGGCGAACATGTATGGTCAAAAAATATGGAATACAAGATTTCTCATGTTGAACTATCTGATAATGGTGAACTGGCACTTGCCAATGCTTTTGTCGGGCAGTCAAAAATATTTTCTACGGGTGCAACAGGCACACTGGTGAGCCAACTGGATGTAAAAAGTCGTGGCATGACTGTAGTTTCTGCAGATTTTTCCGACGATGGCAAAATTCTGGCAACCGGCCGAGCAGCCAAAGGTATCGATATATGGGATGTTAAAAGCGGGAAATCTCTAAAAAGCTGGTTGCCTGAAGTTAAACACAAGGTACAACCTGACTCTGCCACCATTCTTGATTTGAATATCAGTTCAGACAAGTCCGAATTATTATCCGAATCATCAACTGGTATCGGTCAACTCTGGTCATTAAAATAATGGAACGTATTCAAAAGGTCCTGTCACATCATGGTGCAGGCTCCCGTCGACAGATAGATAAATTACTGCAGGAAGGTCGCATTAAGGTAAATGGTAAAGTGGCCAGCCCGGGTGATCAGTTACAGGGTGGAGAAAAAGTCAGTATAGATGACAAGCTGGTAAGGCTTCCCCGTCACATTATCAAACCAAAACTGTTGATGTATCATAAACCGCTAGGTTTAGTGAGTACGCGATCAGATCCGGATGGACGTCCGACTGTTTACAGTCAATTACCCAAATTACAGCAGGGCCGCTGGATCGGGGTAGGGAGGCTCGATATCAATACCTCCGGTTTATTACTGTTCACAACGAATGGTGAGTTAGCCAATCGGTTGATGCACCCTTCTTTTGAAGTTGAACGTGAATATGCGGTTAGAGTGAGGGGTGATGTTACCCCTGAAAAACTGACCAGTTTACAGTCAGGTATAGAGCTTTCTGATGGATTGGCAAAGTTTGACATTATTACCGATGGTGGAGGGGAGGGTACAAATCACTGGTATCACGTCATGCTGAAAGAGGGAAAAAATCGCGAAGTACGTCGTCTGTGGGAAGCCGTTGATGTGGAAGTAAGCCGGCTGGTTAGAGTGCGATATCATACTTTTACCTTACCGAAATGGTTAAAACCAGGTAAGACTCGCTTTTTTGATGATGATGTAGTGGTCAGGCTTTTTGAATCTCTGGAAATCGAATATCCGGCTGAAATTAAAAGTAAAATTATTAAAACGTCACAGGCTCGCAGAGTAAACCGCCAGGGTCGACGAAAATAAACGTCCACCAATCTGAATATGATCAGGAAAAAAAATAAAAAACCCGTGCAGGTAGCCAGGCTCTTTAAAGGTCTGTTACCTGAAGGGTATATGCAAAAACGATCTCAAATCCAGCAGTACCAGCATTTTTTTGAATCACAGGATTCAGATCCAATATTTCAAATGGTTAGAGTGACCAATGTTACCGACCAGTATATAAATGTCACCCTGGCTAATTCCGCCCTGTCATCATATCTCAGGTTACATGGGGATCAGATACGTCAATTAATTTTGCAGAATTTTGGTGTTGAACTGACCCTGAAAATATCTACTCAACCCGAATCTTTCAAACAGCCGGAGCAAAAACATAAGGAAGACTGGTTGCCTGAAATATCAAAAGCTTGCTGTGAGCAGATAACGGATGCTGCCGATTATGTTGAAGATGATGATCTTAAAAATGCATTAAAATCGCTGTCTAGAACACTTTCTAAAAATAGTCATTAAAATTTCGGGCTATTCAACCTGGAAAAATCATTTGAGCGCAAAAAAGATTTTTTTAAAGTTCAACTGTAAAAATAAATTCCGTCATGGCAATTTCTGACTGGCATTATAAATGTCAGAATACAGGTTAGTATAAAATATCTTGGCAGTAGCGAGAGCCGGTATTGCCAGAATGACGCCTATCGTACCAAACAGATTTCCAAAAATTAGCACGCCCAGAATAACCAGTACAGGATGTAAATCGACAGCATTTGCTATCACCGAGGGAATGACTAAAAAGTTATCAATAGCCTGGGCAACGAAAATGACCGAAATAGACAGATAAATGATAGATGGATCAAAAGGTGTCATAGCAGAAGCCACCAGGGTAGCCAGTAACATAGAAATAAGTGGCCCGATATAAGGTATCAGGTTTAACAGGCCGGTTAAAGTGCCGACCAGTATCGGGATATCCAGCCCTACCAGGTAAAATCCCAGGCTGCTGACAATTGCCATGATTAAGGATTGTTTCATGACCCCCCGGATATATGCCTGTAATTGGCAGGTAACTCGATAATAAATAATCCAGCCCAGTTCGAAATTACGGTTTGGTAGCCAGTTCATCAGGTTATTACGCAGTGATTTGTAGTCTTTAAGAATAAAATAAGTGAGTATTGGAACAAGAATAAGGCTTAATGTGATAGCCAGAAACTGTTCAGATATAGCGACTAATAAAGTGTTACCTAAAGATGATGACTGGGATAGTACTGAAATCAGTATGTCAGAAACATTAAGGTCTATACCGATAAAATCCCCCAGCTTCTGGCTATAAACCGTTAAAAAATGTTCAAACTGACTGAATATGAATGGTAGTTTATTTTTTAAAATATTAATTTGCCCGAGTAATTGGGGCAGAGCAAAACTGATCGCTATAATACTGAAAGTAAGCATCAGCATTAAAATAAATACAATGGCCAGCGAATGATTGACGTCTTTTCTTATCAGGTAATTAGTAAAAGGCTCAATCAATGCGTAAAGCGTGAAAGAAATTATGACCGTTAATAATATTGATGATAATAAATAGAAACTGACGAGTATAAAACCGATAACAAACACAAAAACCTTGAAAGTTTGTAAATAGGCAGAACCACTGGCGGCAGGATTGGCTGGTAGGTTCATAACTTATTCTTTTTCTGACAGCAGTTTGTTAGCCTGATGAAGACGTTGAGCCAGAATAGAAGCCAGGTTCATCAGAAATATAGTACCCAGGCGCGGTTCAATTTCTATCCATTCTTCGACATCCTGTTTGAGGAAATACACCAGACGGCTTTTTTTGACACAGCTGGCATCTGCCGTTCTTTTATCCGTTTCAGCCAGTGTGATCTCTCCAAAAAAATCACCGACATCGAGGTCAGCCAGTAAGGTATTGTTTGCCAAGATTTTCACCTGGCCTTCTAATACCAGGATCGCCCCGGCACCCTGGTCTCCCTGACGAAATACTACTTCATCTTTTTGAAAATTCCTGACGTGCATATTTTCAGCCAGCGCATGGATATGTCTGGCAGGTATATTATTGAATAAAGGCGTTTGTTGCCATAAGTCAGTGATTAATTCACACTCACTACGGGTTTTTTTAAAAATATTATTCCAGAAAAAGTTACTCATAGCGGCCTGATCATTCGTTTATCAAAGAATAGCAGAGCTGAATAATTTTAGAGAGATTTTTTAAATACAGGGTGTAAATAAAAAAGGCTTAGCATGAAGCTAAGCCTTTATTTATTTGGCTCCCCGACCCGGGCTCGAACCAGGGACCCAATGATTAACAGTCATTTGCTCTACCAACTGAGCTATCGGGGAATTGCGGAGCGTATGTTAATGGATAAGTTTTAAAACGGCAATAGGCTTTTCCTATTTTTCTGAAAAAACCTGATTAATTCTATCCATTGCACTTTGCAAATTTTGCATTGATGTTGCAAATGATAGACGCATGTGGCCCGGTGAACCGAAAGCTGATCCCGGAACCAGTGCAACACCTACCTGATCAAGCAGAAGATTTGCAACTTCAACATCCGTACTGAGGTCACTACGGGAATCAATAAATGGTTGAATATTGACGAAGCTATAAAACGTCCCGTCTGATGGAGTACAGTGCATGTTTGGAGTGGCATTCACAGATTTGACGACAAAATCATGTCGTTCTTTAAATGCTTTTAACATTGTTTGAATGCAGGATTGATCTCCATTCAGTGCCGCAACCGCAGCCGCCTGTGATATGGAACAGGGGTTGGATGTACTTTGAGATTGAATTTTTTTCATGGCCTTAATGATATCGGCAGGACCGGCGGCATAACCGATGCGCCATCCAGTCATGGCATAAGCTTTGGATACGCCGTTTAATACCATGCATCGATCATACAGTTCACCACTAGCATTTAATATGTTACTAAATCCTTCTTCACTCCACAGAATGTGTTCGTACATATCATCAGTGACGACCAGAATGTCTGGGTATTCGAGCAAAACTTCGGCAATTGTTTCTAGTTCCTTTTTTGTATAGGCGACACCTGAAGGGTTTGAGGGGCTATTTATAACAAACATACGGGTTCTGTCTGTAATCGCCTGTTTTAAGGACTCAGCGCTTATTTTGAATTGCTGATCTATAGTCGTTTCAACTATTACCGGCTTGCCTTCAGCTAATAACACCATGTCCGGGTAGGAAACCCAATACGGTGCAGGGATAATGACTTCGTCACCTTTATTCAGTAATGCCTGGCATAAATTATAAAAACTCTGTTTTCCACCGCTGGATACCAGAATTTGTTCCGGCCGATATTGAAATCCATTATCACGCTCAAATTTATTGATGACAGCCTGTTTAAGTTCACTGGTTCCGTCAACAGCGGTATACTTTGTCTTGCCATCGTGGATGGCTTTAATGGCTGCATCCTTAATATGTTCGGGCGTATCGAAGTCAGGTTCTCCGGTTCCCAGCCCAATAATATCACGACCCTGAGAACGTAGTTGAGTTGCCAGCGCACTCACCGCCAGAGTAGGTGAAGGTTTTATTGTTTGTACACGGTCAGATAAATCGTTGAACACGGCAGGTATCCTTATTGTTGGTAAATAATACCCTCTAGAATACTGGCAGATTTAGCGCTGTAAAGTGTTTACCATCAAACACAGCTATTTTTTTTATTTCGAGAACTAATAGGCATGTCTAAAGCATTTAAACTTGTTACAGGGTATCAGCCTTCTGGCGATCAGCCACAGGCCATTGCAGAATTAAAAGAAGGGATCAATGCTGGTTTGATGCACCAGACATTACTGGGTGTAACTGGTTCCGGTAAGACATTTACGATGGCAAACGTGATTGCTGATTTACAGCGTCCAGCCATCATCATGGCCCATAATAAAACACTGGCTGCCCAGCTATATGGCGAAATGAAAGATTTTTTTCCGCATAACTCTGTGCAGTACTTTGTGTCGTATTATGATTATTACCAGCCTGAAGCTTACGTTGCTGCGTCTGATACATTTATCGAAAAAGATGCTTCTATTAATGAACATATTGAGCAGATGCGTTTATCCGCAACAAAATCCTTAATAGAACGACGCGATACTATTCTGGTGGCCTCGGTTTCAGCTATTTATGGTTTGGGTGATCCTGAATCATATCTGAAAATGTTACTAGACATGGTGATTGGTGACCGCATAGATCAACGCAAGATTTTACGTCGTCTGGCAGAATTACAATACACACGAAATGATATCGAACTTAAACGTGGAACCTATCGTGTGCGCGGAGAAGTTATCGATATTCACCCTGCGGATTCTGAGCGGGAAGCGGTGCGCATTGAACTGTTTGATAGTGAGGTTGAGCAACTCAGTCATTTCGATCCATTGACCGGTGAAATACTAAAACGGGTGAAACGTATTACGGTATACCCTAAAACGCATTATGTGACTCCGCGCGAAAAAATCCTTGAGTCGCTGGAAGAGATAAAGGTTGAATTGCAAATACGTCTGGCGCAATTGATGGAATCCAACAAACTGGTGGAAGCACAACGTCTGGAGCAGCGAGTTAATTATGATATGGAAATGATGCTGGAACTGGGCTATTGCAGCGGCATCGAAAATTATTCTCGTTACCTGTCCGGGCGGAAACCGGGTGAAGCACCACCAACGTTGTTTGAATATCTCCCCAATGATGCATTGTTATTTATCGATGAAAGCCATGTCAGTATCCCGCAGATTGGAGGTATGTATAAAGGTGACCGTTCACGCAAAGAAACACTGGTGGAATATGGCTTTCGTTTGCCATCTGCACTGGATAACAGGCCGTTACGCTTTGATGAATTTGAAGCGCTAGCCCCTCAGGCGATCTTTGTGTCGGCAACACCGGGTAAATATGAAGATGAACATAGCGGTGCGATCGTTGAGCAGGTAGTCAGGCCTACCGGACTGGTTGACCCGGTGATTGAGGTTAAGCCTGCCACTACACAGGTTGATGATCTGTTATCAGAAATAAGTGAACGCGTAAAACTTTCTGAGCGCGTGCTGGTGACGACCTTAACAAAACGCATGTCAGAAGATTTAACCGAATACCTGGCAGAGCATGGTGTCAGGGTCAGGTACCTGCATTCCGATATCGATACGGTTGAGCGAATGGAAATTATCAGGGATTTACGGCTGGGTGAATTTGATGTTCTGGTGGGTATCAATTTACTAAGAGAAGGGCTTGATATGCCTGAAGTTTCCCTGGTTGCCATTCTTGATGCAGATAAAGAAGGTTTTTTACGCTCTGATCGGGCATTAATACAGACCATAGGTCGAGCTGCCAGAAATGTTCGTGGTAAGGCTATTCTTTATGCCGATAAAATTACCGGGTCAATGCAGCGGGCAATAGATGAAACTGACAGAAGAAGAGAAAAACAGCTTGAATATAATAAGCTTCATGGTATTACGCCTAAAGGTATAGTTAAGAATATTACCGATGTGATGGATATGGGGCAGGGCTCAATGAACTCCAGAAAGTTTTCAAAAGTGGCGGAAGATAACCCTGAATACCACGCTTTGAGTGGTAAGCAGTTAAAAGCGAGGTTGAAATTGCTGGATAATAAAATGTATGAGCACGCCCGTAACCTGGAATTTGAAGAAGCAGCAAGAGTTCGTGATGAAATAGAAAGTCTCAAAAAAATCCACTATTTGGAAGAAGCTTAAGGCCAGATTCAGGGCTAAATATTACATAAATAAATGACTTAAAAATTCATTAAAAACATAATGATGACAAAAAATATGGAAAATAACCGTACAAATTCTAACTAAATAACTTTTGCCGATATAAAATATAGAATATTCCTATTAAATGGATTAATATTCATCAGGTCTTTATAAATAGCTCGGCAATATCTGAAGAAAAGCCAAAGATCAGGTGATGTGTGAAAAAGCCGGCATTGTTTCAAACCAAAATATTATTTTAATAATCACTAAGTTAGGAGAAGTTTATGGCTCATGTAGTAGTTCTCGGTGCCGGAACAGGCGGAATGCCCTGTGCATACGAATTAAAAGAAAAGCTCGGTAAGTCTCATCAGGTTACCGTAATTAATACCAATGAATACTTTCAGTTCACCCCTTCAAACCCCTGGGTAGCAGTGGGCTGGCGTGATAGAAAGTCGATTACTTTTCCAATAAAGCCATACCTTGATCGCAAAGGGATAAATTTTATCTGTGATTCAGTTACTAAAATTGATCCCTCTGGGAATAAGCTGGAATTAACTAATGGCGATGATGTGGAATATGACTTTCTGGTCATAGTAACTGGACCGCGCCTGGCTTTTGAAGAAGTTGAAGGTTCCGGGCCTGAAAATAACACCCATTCAATTTGTACTATTGATCACGCTGAAAAAGCCTATGAAGATTATAAAAAATTATTAAAAGAGCCCGGTCCGATCGTTATAGGTGCTATGCCGTTTGCCAGTTGTTTTGGTCCGGCCTATGAGTTTGCTTTCATTGTTGATGCTGATCTCAGAAAGCGTAAAATTCGTGATAAATTTCCAATGACATTCGTTACTTCAGAGCCTTATATAGGCCATCTGGGACTTGGCGGTGTCGGTGATTCAAAAGGTATGCTCGAATCAGAGTTAAGGAATCATCATATTAAATGGATAACTAACGCCAAAACCACCAAAGTAGAAGCAGGGAAAATGTTTGTCGATGAAATGGATGCTTCAGGAGAAGTCGTCAAACAACATGAAGTCGCTTTCGATTTCAACATGATGTTACCAGCGTTTAAAGGGGTAGATGCTGTTGCCAATGTGGAAGGTTTGTGTAATCCAAGAGGATTTGTGATGGTTGATCAACACCATCGTAACCCTACCTATAAAAATATTTATTCTGCAGGTGTCTGTATCGCCATACCACCAGTCGAAGTGACGCCAGTACCGACTGGAACACCAAAAACTGGTTATATGATCGAGTCAATGGTGACTTCCATTGTGCATAATATCGCAGATGAATTGAATGGTAAGGAACCAAATACGGGTGCAACCTGGAATGCTATCTGTCTGGCTGACATGGGTGATACCGGTGCTGCATTTGTTGCTATACCGCAGATACCTCCACGTAATGTTGCCTGGTTCAAAAAAGGCAAATGGGTACACATGGCAAAGATTGCATTTGAAAAATACTTCATCCGTAAAATGAAAAAAGGGACATCAGAACCCTTATATGAAAAGTACATATTAAAGATGATGGGTATCCAGAAACTGGATGACTAATTCTTAAACATGTATTTGATTTAAACAGCCCCGTTAAGGGGCTGTTTTTTTGTGATAAAAGAATATATCCATTCAACAGGCATTGATTAATTAAGGTATTTATGTAGAATACCCAGCCTGATTTACAGGCGCGTAGCTCAGTTGGTTAGAGCACCACCTTGACATGGTGGGGGTCGGTGGTTCGAATCCACTCGCGCCTACCAATTTTTATTGGTAGTACCCGGTATTTTTTTAAAATACCCACCACGAAGCACACGAAGAGCACGAAGGAAAAATGTTTTAATCCCTTCGTGCTCTTCGTGTGCTTCGTAGTTAATAGACTTTAATTGAGCCTGACATAAGCTCAAATTTGATTAACAAGTGACCTTTGGTATTGGTCACCAC
>CALCSG010000178.1 GCA_937894085.1 uncultured Gammaproteobacteria bacterium
CGCTAGATCTGGAATTAACTGCGTTGCACTTCAGAGTTGAATCCGCCATATAAAATGCCGGGATCAGTCAACAGATTTGAAAAAAGGAAGTTTATACCTCTGGACTAGCAACCCGCTGACTATCAGCATCAAACCGACGAATGTTCCGGTCACGATGTGCTCACCGAGGATAAAGTGTATAAAAATCAACGACAGGAACGGTGAAAGAAAAATTAAATTACTTATTCGAGCTGTATTGTCGGTCAGTTTCATCGCCAACAGCCACAGTACGAAGCAGATACCCATTTCAAATAACCCAACATAAGCAGCACCGAGCACGCCTTCTAAAGGTATTACCCTGGGGGTTTCCATCAACAGGTAATAGACCAGCATAAACGGCAGACTACAGATAAAATTGACGAACAAACCAACCACAGGATCACGGTGATCACGGGTGTTGAATATCCAGTACAGCGACCAGACTACCGTACTAACCAGCGCCAGGATAACCCCGAAAGAATCGGTAAAATTCAGTTCCAGCGGTTTACCTTCGGTGGATATTACGACCACTCCCAGGTAACTGATAACTAATGCCAGCCATTGCTGAGCACTAATTTTATGCTTAAGCAAAGGTACCGATAAAAGGGAGAGCATGATGGCCCAGGTATAATTTATGGGCTGAGCCTGTTGAGCCGGTAAGCGGTCATACGCTTCAAACAGGATAAGATAATATAGAAACGGGCTCAGAAATCCGAGTAGAACTGATAATAGAAAATCCTTGCGGGTAGATTTAAAAACGAGTTTAAACTTACCCTGCCAGACCAGTATTAAACCCAGTACCAGCGTGGAAAAAAAGGTTGAATACAGTAGCAGTTCAATGGTACTCAGGTACTGCAGCGACAACTTGAAAGCAGTCGCTACCGTTGACCAGAACATAACGGCAGTAAGCGCAAAAAAAACCGCGCGACGCTGGTCTGGCATTTAGGTTATATCCTTCACACTGCAAAAAAAGAACATTCTGTGTGCACAGATAGTAACCAGTTTTGTTTGACCCTGGTCGATTGTAAAAGTAATTTCACAGAACTTTACTTAAAAATTTCTGCGTGGTTTCTTTCTGAGGGTTGGAAATAACCTGTTCTGGAGTACCCATTTCTTCAATAATCCCCTCGTTAAAGAAGGCCACCTGATCCGAGACTTCCCGAGCAAAAGCGATTTCATGAGTCACACAGATCATGGTCATACCGTCTTCACGTAACAGGCGCAAGGTATCCAGTACTTCCCCTACCAGTTCGGGATCCAGCGCCGAGGTGATTTCATCAAAAAGCATATAATCCGGTTTCATGGCCAGTGCTCGGGCAATTGCCAGACGTTGTTGCTGGCCACCGGACATCTTGGTCGGATAAACATCGAATTTATCACCTAAGCCAACATGTTCCAGTTCCTGCTTTGCCACTTCAATAGATTCTTCCCTGCTCAATTTTTTTACAATTCTTGGCGCAAGGGCCGCATTTTCCAGCACCGTGAGATGGGGAAAAGAGTTCCATTGTTGAAACACCATGCCCAACTTCTGACGGAGTTTATCCTGATAGGTTTTTTTGGCGTGAACATCTATATCATCGACAATGATTTGACCCTTCTGAATATTCTCTATGGCATTGATGCAATACAGTAGTGTTGATTTTCCACTACCTGAACCACCAATAATACTGAGCACTTCCCCTTTGTTGACATCCAGATCAATGCCTTTAAGCACTTCAAGATCGCCGAAGCATTTATGTACGTTGCGGATATTAATCATAATGCCATTTTCCTCTCTACATACCGGCCATATAAAGACAGAGGGTATGAAATTATAAAATAAAAGATGCCAACGCCAATCAGTATCTCCAGCGGTTGCTGGGTACGTGAGATGAGCTGGTCCGAGGTACGTAACAGTTCCATATAACCGATAACCGAGACCAGAGCCGAATCTTTGATGACGCTCAGCGCAACACCCAGCCAGGATGGAAAAACGGCCCGTAAACCTATCGGTAAACGAATATAGAAGATGGTCTGCCAGTAGCTCATGCCTAGCGAGCGGGCAGCTATCTGCATCGATTTATGTACGCTCTCGAAACCGCTGCGAAAAACTTCGCTCATAAAGGCCATGCTGTAAAGAGATAGCACAATAGAGCCGGCTACAAAGGGTTCCAGCGGGTGACCAATAGCGCCAATATAGGTGGAAAAAAGAATCAGCTGAATGATCAGTGGCACACTGCGAAATATATCCAGAATACCACCCAACAGGGTATTCACCAGCCTGTTACTTTCGGCGCGGATAAACCCTACGATCACGCCAAGCAGGGTACCAAACCCAATGGCTACCACAGAGATAATTACCGTATTCCACACACCGGTCAGAATAAAACCGGTGTCATTCCAGGATAAAGGGGTAAATAGAGATCCCATCAGATTTCTCCCCTGAACAGTTTGCGCGAAATAAGTGACGAACTGAACAGCACCAGTTTGGTGATGATGAAATACATCACGGCTGCCACTATGAAAAATTCAAGCGTGCGAAAGGATAGTGACTGAAGTCGCTGGGTTTCTCCGGACAGTTCACCCATTCCTACCAGTATTCCCAGCGAACTCATCAGGATGGACCACACAAACTGATTGGTCATTGGATGATAGATACGTCTGAACATCTGCGGCAGAATAATGTATCGATACACCTGGAAACTGTTCATACCCAGAGACTTTGAGGCACTGTACTGAGTCTTCGGAATGGACATGAATCCACCACGAAAAGTCTCCGCCAGATAACCCGCATTAATAAATATCAGTGCGCTGAGAACAGCCACGTAGGGGCTTAGATGGATACCCAGAGCACCCAGTCCGAAGTAAGCCATGTAGATTTGAAACAGTGCCGGAGTATTTCTGGCGATCTCTATCCAGCCAATTGCCACATAACAGAACGGCTTGCTGTGGTTCATCTTAACAATGGCCAACAGCACTGCAATGACAATGCCGATCAGCATGGAAAGTACCGATACGTGCAGGGTTACAAAAGCACCCTGTAGCATCTCAGGCATTTTCTGGAACACTATATTCCAGTGAAATTGATAATCCATACCTTAGCTATCCTCTATAGTGTTAGATATCCCGGATTAAGTGCATTGCTGTAATGCGCTCGATCAGAGTACGAAGCGGCGGTGACATTATTGAATTGTGACTCACCCTGCACGCTACAACCTCCAGTTCATTCTGAGATTGTAACGGGCAGGAAGTCATAGTACTGCGAGTTTATTTATTATCTCTTAAAGCCTGGATAAGATCGGCTGGAGCGTCTGAACCAAAATGTTTATTGTAGCGTTCATCCAGTTTACCATCACGAATCTGGTGGACCAGAAACAGGTTCAGGTAATTAATCCAGCTCACTTCGCTTCTTTTGGTAATCAGGCCAACGACATCGTCATAGTTAGGTACAAAGGGGCCAGCCACATAATCCTTGAATTCCTTGCTTTGTAGTTTGGTGGCTATATTTGTGTTAGTGGAAATAATCGCATCCACCTTACCCTGGTATAAACCCAGAAACGCATCGTTTTCAGATTTAAAAGCGGTGTAATTACCTTTACCCCAACCTTTTTTCTCGGCATAGGCCAGGTATTCGGTCTCATAAGTGGTTCCCAGTGCAGCACCGACTTTTATCTTTTTCAGATCATCAAAAGAATTGATGTTCTTACCCGGCTTTGAAAAAACCTGGAATTTGAAAACAAAGTAGGGATAGGTAAAACCCACCGATTTAGCCCGTTCCAGCGTATCAGAAGTAGAACCCACAACCACATCGGTTTTGCCGGAAATCAACGATGGAATTCGGTCACCCCAGGTAAGGTTCAAAACATTTGATTTCACACCGAGAGCAGTTGCCAGGTCGTTACAATAATCCACATCAAAGCCAGCGGGTTCATTATTTTTATCAAAATAACCCATGGGTGGGAAATCAAGCACCACGCCGCAGTTTAATGTTCCTCTTGTAATAACAGTATCCAGTTGATCAGCTGTTGCATTGACTGAAAAAAGTACAGTCAGTGCAGCAGCCATAACAGGTATATTCTTTAATATTTTCATAATTATATCTCTCTTAAGTGATTTAATTTTATATTTATATTCAGGGCCCTTATTTAAGCCCTGGATTATGTTTAACTTATCTTATAGCAAGTATGGCAATAGTACCAATTTCACTAAATCTACAGGTAAAGCCAACTTTTCACCTCCTCTTTCTTTATTAATTTTTGCAACTATCTATTATCCGGGTTGAGGAACACACGATTGCAATTCAGTATTTACACCGGTTGCCGCTCTGGGATCACATTTGCTATAGAGGCTACCGGTAATCAGTGGCAGTAACGGGCCACTGGTTACTGATAGAGCCAGATCCAGCTGTGTTGCCCGTTCGTCGTCACCGCACCAGACCACTGCCGAAAAGCGCGCAACTTACTTATCACTAGTACCGGTATCAGGAAGAATTAACAGTTAGATTTTTTGGAAATAGAATACTGTTAACCTTTTAACCATCTAATTTGCATTCAGCAACAGACCCAGAACAGAACATATCTGTTCAAGTTCGGACCTGTACGCGAAATTATAAACAGTGGGTGATATTTGCTGGCTTACGGCCAGATACTGCCAGTTAAAGCAGTATCTGGCTTCTAAAAAATTATCAGAAATTACTCAATGAGTATCACCATTAAATGGCCAGATACTCATGCCGTAATTCTTCGTCATCCAGTACTTCCTGAGCCGTACCGTCGAACACAATATTACCCATATCAAGAATTAGCGCTCTATCGGCCAGGCGTAAAGCCGCCACCGCATTCTGTTCTACGATAATGGTGGTAATACCCTGCTTTTTAATACTGTCAACGATATTGGCTATTTCCTGCACGATGACAGGGGCCAGACCTTCATAGGGCTCATCCAGCAGTAATAATTTAATATCGCGTGCCAGAGCCCGGGCCACTGCCAGCATTTGCTGCTCTCCACCGGACAAAGTAGTCCCCATCTGGCTTCTGCGTTCAGCCAGACGCGGAAAATGTTCGTAAATTCGCTCTATTGTCCATCCTATCGGTGGCGCTATCTGTGCCAACTGAAGATTTTCTTCTACCGTTAATCCTGCAATAATCCTCCTGTCTTCAGGTACCAGAGCAACACCATTTTGTGCTGCATCGTGAGCCGCCATGGTATGCAACGGTTTGTGATCCAGCCAAATTTCACCATGTGTTACCTGCGGGCTATCGACTCGGGCTATGGAGCGTAAAGTGGATGTTTTACCGGCTCCATTTCGACCCAATAAAGCGACCACTTCACCTTCCCTGATATCAAAACTGACGCCCTGTACAATATAACTTTCGCCGTAATAAGAGTGCATATCCCAGCATGAAAAAAACGCAGGATCTGAACCCTGGCTAACAACCGGCTTTACCCGCTCTTCGACTTTTATGTCACCCAATAATTGATTACTCATCTACAGATTCTCCCAGGTAAGCTTCTTTTACTTTGGCACTATTTTTAATTTCATCGGGTGTACCAGTTTCGATTATGCGTCCCTGGGCGAGTACGCTGATACGGTCAGCCAGACTAAACACGACATGCATATCGTGCTCGATAATTATCTTCGTCATGCCTCTTTCCTTGATCTTTTGTAACAGATCAATAGTTTTATTTGTATCATGACGCGCCATGCCTGCTGTCGGCTCATCAAGCAGTAATAAACTGGGCTGCTGAATCAAACCCATCGCCAGTTCAAGTCGACGCTTATCACCACGCGAGATACTACCCGCTTTCTGATCATAAAATCTTTCCAGGCCCACATCCGTTAATGCTGCCATGGCATCATCATGCAACGCAGTTTCTTTTGACATGCTTCTGAAAGGATTAAATTTAAAGGTACCATCTCTTTTTGCCAACGCAGGAATAATGACATTTTCCAGCAAAGTCAGCTCTGGAAAAATTTCCGGTGTCTGAAAAACCCGTACCATGCCCGCATGATTAATATCATGTGGCTGCATACCGATCATGTTATGCCCATTAAAGGTAACAGTACCATCATCAGGAATTAAACGGCCAATACAACAGTTTAACAGTGTCGACTTTCCTGCGCCGTTAGGACCAATAATGGCATGCGTGGTGCCTTTTTCAACTTGAAGCTGAATATCCGACAGCGCATGTAACCCACCAAAGGTTTTATTCACACCTTCAATTTCGAGGATAATACTCATGACTTATCTCCCGATGAAGCAGTTACCTTATCATCTGAGTCGTATTCACTGACACCAAACATCTTTTTAATAGATCTAACGAGCCTGGTGATACCCTCCATTACTCCGCCCGGTAAAAAGATAACGACCAGCATGAACAGGGCACCCAGTGTTAAGTGCCAGCCTTCTCCAACAAAATGCCTGGTTATAGCGACTACGAAATTTTCCAGGCTCTGTGGTAGAAAGTTAAAAGTTTCATGCAATGCAGATTCATTCATAGCTGAAAATATATTTTCAAAATACTTAATGATACCGACACCCAGCAACGGTCCGACCAGTGTGCCTACGCCACCAAGAATCGTCATCAGAACAACTTCACCCGATGCCGTCCACTGCATACGCTCTGCACCTGAAAGCGGGTCAGTAATGGCCATTAAAGAACCTGCCAGACCGGCATACATACCCGAAATAATAAACGCGGTCAGCAAATAAGGTCGTGTATTAAAACCGGTATAACGCATACGATTTTGATTAGATTTTATTGCCGTTAACTTCAGGCCAAATGGTGAACGAAATATCTTTAAGGAAATATAAAAGCCGATAATCAACATCACTGCACAAAAATAAAATCCGGAATAGCCACTCATTAGCTGGCCGAATAAATTAGTCGACGGTAAACCGGCTTCTACCGCCACACCGGCTAAAGAATCGATATAACGCGGATCCTGGCTAGACAGTTGCAGCCCTGTTTCTCCATTGGTAATAGGGGTTAAAACTGAATAGGCCAGGCTGTAGGACATCTGTGCAAAAGCCAGTGTAAGAATTGAAAAATAAATTCCGGAGCGTCGCAGACTGATAAAACCAATAACCAATGCAAATACGCCGGCCATTATGGTGCCAAAAATAATGGCCGGAATGACATTCATGGTAAACAGTTTGAAACTCCACACGGCCGTATAAGAACCGACTCCCAGGAAGGTTGCATGACCAAATGACAGGTAACCGGTCAGACCGAACAAAATATTGTAGCCAATGGCAAAAATTCCGAAGATTGCAAACTTCTGCAACAGGTCAGGATAATTAGCTCCTATTGGCTCAAGCCAGAGAGGTGCCGTTAAAACAATTGCTGAAAAAATCAGCATAATCACCATATTATTTTTTAAAGATAGTTTCATCATCAATCCTCCATTACGCCTTCACGCCCCAGCAGACCACGCGGCCTGACCAGAAGAATGACTACTGCTACCAGGTATATAATAATTTGATCAATGCCAGGAAGTATGGTTTTTACTTCATTCATGGAAGCAAACGACTGTAGTATCCCTAACAGGAAGCCTGCCGCTACGGCACCTTCCAGCGAACCCATACCGCCCACGACCACTACCACAAAAGACAACACCAGAAAGTCCATGCCCATATGATAATCCGGTGGCAATATCGGCGCGTACATGGCACCAGCAAGCCCTGCGACAACTGTCGCCAGGCCGAATACAATGGTAAATCGTCGTTGCACATTAATACCAAGTAAACTGACCGTTTCACGATCGGCCATTCCGGCACGCACCACCATGCCAAAAGTGGTGTATTTTAAAAATGCAAAAACACCAAAAATAATAACCCCTGCAAATGCCAGATAAATTAGTCGCCACCAGGGGTAAACCAGTGCATCGCTTAAACCCAGCGCAGCACCTATCGCCGCACTACCGGAAACAATATCCGGAGCCGGTGTGGGAATGGGGTTAGCACCATAAAAAGATCTAATAATTTCCTGAATGACAATAGCCAGACCGAAGGTCACCAGGATTTGTTCCGCGTGTGTTCTCTTATAAAAATGCTTGATCAGACCTCGCTCAAGTGCGACACCGATTAATAACATCACGGGAATAGTTAATAAAATAGAGATAGGAACCGCATAATCGATGATCGCAGTACCTGTGTCACCCCACCAGATTTCCAGATAGGGCTGTTCTTTGTAAGCATCGAAGAAAGTGATACTTTCATCTTTAACTTTTTTAGAAATGGTCAACAATTGCTGCGTGGAAACGGCACAAAATGCGCCGAGCATAAATAATGCACCATGAGCAAAATTCACAACGCCCAGTGTGCCGAACGTTAAGGTTAAACCCAGCGCAATGAGCGCATAGGCACCGCCTTTATCAAGGCCGTTAAGTACTTGTATGAGGATCGCATCCATAAGCTGTCACTTCTAGTCAGGAATGAAAACTGAATCCATATAAATAGATTCAGATTAAAAAAGCCATACCATCTTGCGATGGCATGGCCTGGACATCGGGGTATTTTAAACCTTATAAGGTCCTAATTCACCACCAAAGATTGAGGCGTCGTACTCAACCTGAGAACGAGGTACTTCCTGAACAATTTCCAGCAGGTCAAACTGACTGGTCGGGTTCATATTACCCCGTACCACCAGTACATCTTTGAAACACTGGTGATCAGCTGCACGATACTCAGTTGGACCATTACCCATGCCGTCAAAATTAAATCCTTCCAGCGATTTAATAACTTCTGGCGGATAGAAAGTTCCAGCCATTTCACAGGCACTGGCATACAACAGAGTTTGCACGTAACAGGTATGTGCAGCCATTGAAGGAGGAAAACCGTATTTCGCACCGAATGACTTAACAAAAGCCTGTGAACCGGTATCTTTCAGAGCCCAGTTCCAGTTAGCTGTACCCAGAATACCTTTCAGGTTTTCACCGGCGCCCTGCGCCATCAGACGGGAGTACAGTGGAACGATAATTTCAAATTGCTTACCATTAACCACTTTGTCACGTAAACCAAACTGAACCGCCTGGGTAAGTGAGTTAACCATATCCTTACCGTAATGGTTCAGGATTAGCACGTCTGCACCAGAGTTCAGAATAGGAGTGATGTACTGGGAGAAGTCACCCGCGCCAACTGGCGTTTTAACGGTTTTTAACGTTTTCCAGCCCAGTCCTTCGGTGGTTTCCCTGATTGATTCTTCCTGTGTCCAGCCCCAGGTATAGTCAGCCGTCAAATGATAGGCAACCCGGTCAGTTCCCATTTCTTTCTTCAAAACAGGTCCTAATGCAAGACCGGACATTTTCGCATTGAAGAAGTGACGGAAACCGTAACGACGCTTATCTTTACCCGTTGTGTCGTTAGAGTGCGTCAGGCCAGCCATGAAGATAACGCCCATTTCCTGACATAATCCCTGTACAGCGATCGCGACGCCGGAAGAAGACCCACCGGAAACCATCAATACGCCATCTTTT
>CALCSG010000179.1 GCA_937894085.1 uncultured Gammaproteobacteria bacterium
AAAAAAATCTTATGAGGTGGATCACAACAACTTATCAATATATCAATACATTTTACTATCTGCAATCATTTGAATGATTATTTTCGCAAACTACAGATAAAAATTCTGAATTTACCCTCCATATAAATTATCAAGACTACAAAAAGTGAATCTAAATAATGAATTCTAAAGTTCAGTTTGTCGATATTACTGAATCCCAGGAGGGCCAGCGTATCGATAACTTCCTGATTAAAACTCTAAAAAATCTTCCTAGAAGTCGACTTTACAGAATCATTCGTAAAGGGGAGGTCAGGGTAAATAAAAAAAGAATCAAACCCGAATACAAATTATGTCTCGGAGATCAGGTCAGGATTCCACCTGTCCAGCTGAATACAGTTGACGATAAGCCAGTGATTATTTCTGCGGAATTACTGGAAAAGGTCAGTTCAGCCATATTATTTGAAAATGACAGTATCATTGTATTGAACAAGCCTTCAGGACTCGCGGTTCACTCTGGTTCGGGTTTACGTTTTGGGGCTATTGATGTTTTACGTAAGCTCAGAGAAAAATTTGATATTGAGCTTGTTCATCGGCTCGACCGTGATACTAGCGGATGTTTATTATTTGCCAAAAATCGGCAGAGCTTACTGGCCATGCAAAATTTATTTAAATCTCAACAATTACGAAAAACCTACCTGGCGATTGTAAAAGGTCACTGGGACAGGTCGGTCACGGATATTCAACTAGCGCTGTTAAAACAGACTATGTCTAATGGAGAAAGGAAAGTTTTTGTAGATGAACGGGGACAACAGGCCCATACAGTAATTGAAGAGGTGAGTCACTTTTCAGAAAAAGGAGTTGATTATAGTTTATTAAAAATACGTCTTCTAACGGGTAGAACTCACCAGATTCGAGTGCACTGCAAGTCTCAGAATCACGAAATTGCCGGTGATGCTAAATATGGAGACAGGAATTTTGACAGGCAGATTAAAAAAATAGCAGGCAGTCGTTTACTTTTACATGCCAGTGAACTTGAAATTCCACAAAATGACCATACTAAGGGGTTGGATATTAAAGCACCAGTTCCTCTGGAAATCGCTAAATTAATATCTACTATCTGAATTTACTCATTTAAACATTAACAGGAAGCTAAGTCGTTTAATGGCACAAAGAAAATATGATTTAATAATTTTTGACTGGGATGGAACCATCATTAACTCTGAGGCTCATATCATACATGCTATGCAAATGGCCATTTTCGACGAAGGTTTGGTGCTGCCGTCCGAACAAAAAATCCGCCATATCATTGGGTTAAGCCTGTCACGCGCAATTGAAACTTTATTCCCTGGTATTTCTGAAGAGACCAATAATCGTGTTGCAGACAGCTACAGGGAACATTTTTTTAGTGAATCAACTTCGACTTCATCCGTTTCGGAACTGTTTGACGGCGTGGCTGATGTCATCAAAGATTTGCATGCCCATGGCTATTATCTGGCTGTTGCTACAGGTAAGGGCAGGCAGGGACTGAATCTTGCGTTACGGCATTCTGGTCTTGAACCTTTTTTTCATGTCACCCGTTGTGCCGATGAAACACGTTCAAAACCTGATCCTTTAATGCTGAATGAAATTCTGACAGATCTTGATCTGCATTCGAGCAAAGCCATTATGGTGGGAGATACCAGCTACGATATGGAAATGGCTAATAATATTCAGATGGATTCCGTTGCTGTTACCTATGGAATGCATGATAAATCACATCTGCAAAATAGTAAGCCTACCTATTTTATAGATAATATTGATCAGTTATCTCAATTCGTTTAGGAGAAGTTTTATGGGTCAAAAAGATTCAAGTTTTAGCGATACAGTGGACGTTACTCAGCAATTAAATGAAGAACGTAATAAAGATTATGAAGCCATTGTTCAACGACTGGCTTTTGCCGCGATCAATGAGCAAAGGCGAGGTCGTCGTTGGCGCATTTTCTTCATTATTCTTACTTTCATTTATTTAACGCCCATTTTATTATTGACCGTCGATTTAAATGACTTTGAACTTTTGGGTAAACAGAAAGACGGTTCGGGTAAACATACCGCTCTGGTTAAGATGCCTGGTATTATTGCCAGCGGAGAAAAAGCCAGTGCAGAAAATATAATCAGTGGCTTACAGGATGCATTTGATGATAAGGATACGGCGGGTGTTGTTTTAGAAATCAACTCTCCTGGTGGTTCCCCGGTTCAATCGGCAGATATTTATGATGAAATTAAACGCCTGAGGATACTGCATGAAGATATTCCTTTGTATGTGGTGATTTCTGATATGGCGGCGTCCGGAGGTTATTTTGTAGCATCTGCCGCGGATAAAATTTATGTCAATAAATCCAGTCTGGTCGGTTCCATAGGCGTCAGAATGGATAGTTTTGGCCTGGTAGGGTTGATAGATAAGCTGGGCATAGAACGACGCCTGTTAACGGCGGGTGAAAATAAAGGCATGCTTGATCCGTTTCTACCGTCCAATGAAAAACAGAAACAGCATTTACAGACAATGCTCAATCAGGTGCACCAACATTTTATAAAGGCTGTCAAAGATGGCCGTGGAGACCGAATTAAAGATCGATCTGAGTTGTATAGTGGATTAATCTGGTCCGGTGAGGAGGCAATTTCACTGGGGCTGGTGGATGCCTATGGTAGTACTGAATTTGTGGCGCGAGAAGTGATTAAGCAGGAAGATATTGTCGACTTCACAAGTAAAGATCTTTTGTTGGATAGACTGGCTGCACGCATAGGTGCCGTTGTCGGCAATACCTTAAGTACCCAACTTAAGGGTGGTTTTATGAAGAGTGAATATAATATTTTTTAAATCAATTCCCATAAAATAAAAACACTAACTACACTCTATTCAACAACCTTTGAGCAACTTGAATTTTCTTGAAATTTTCAAGCATTGCTCAGAGGTGCTTGAAAGTTAGGTATGTGCTGATAACCATCACATAAATGTTCTTCATTGATTCTAAAAAGCTATCTGGTTAACTGAAATGACAGACATCTTTATCGGTCGGCAACCCATATTCGATAAAAACATGAATGTGTTTGCCTATGAACTGCTATTTCGAAATGGTATGGATTCATTGAATGCTGATGTAATCGATGGTGACAGTGCCACTTCTCAGGTATTGATGAACTGTTTTTTCGAAATTGGTCTGCAAAATATCGTTGGATCACATAAAGCTTTTATCAACATGACTCGTCTTTTTTTATCAAACCCCGAGTTGATAATAGAATTTCCACCTGATCAACTGGTACTAGAAGTGTTGGAAAATATTGAGCCAACAGATGAAATCATTAATGCATTAAAGTGGTTAAAGAAAAGTGGTCATACAATTGCTCTCGATGACTTTATATATAGCAGCAAATTTGATCCTTTAATTAGTCTGGCAAGTATCATTAAAATAGATATCACAGCGCTGAATAATTCACAGATCAAGCAGCATGTCGAACAGTTAAAGACTTTTAATTTAAAATTATTAGCCGAAAAAGTAGAGACTTATGATGAATTTGAGTTTCTAAAAGATCTCGATTTTGATTACTTCCAGGGATACTTTTTTTCTAAGCCGGTTATAGTAAAGGGGAGAGCTCTGGCGCCCAATCAATTGACCGTACTGCAGTTATTGGCAAAGATAAATGATCCGAACGTTGACGTTGAGGAATTGAGTGTACTTATTAGCTCTGATGTTTCTTTGAGTCACAAAGTGCTTAAATTTATAAATTCACCGGTCAGCGCATTAAGAACGCAAATTGATTCAATTCAACAGGCTGTCGTTCTGCTTGGTTTAGCAACCATAAAAAACTGGGTCACCATTATGGCTATGGCCACAGGCTCAAAAAAACCTGTGGAACTGGGAAAAACTGCACTGGTTAGAGCAAGGTGTTGCGAGATGTTGGCTAAAGCTATCGGGCATAAAAAAGCAGATGGTTATTTTACCGTAGGGTTATTTTCATCTCTGGATGCGATGATGGATCAACCATTAGAGGTTTTACTGGATGAGCTTCCTCTTTCGAATGACTCTAAATTAGCGTTATTAGAACACAAAGGCGTTTTTGGTGAAGCGCTTGAGTGTACACTGGCTATGGAGTGTGGTGATTTTAGTGATATCAGCTTTGGGAGCCTGGAGATAAAAGAACTTTCAGATATTTACCTGAAGGCTATACATTGGGCCGACGAACTTGCAAAGAATGTTTTAAGTGTTAGCTGAATACGTATTGTATCAGGTGATAGTTATACGACCTCTACACCGACTGCTTCCAGCATTGTGATCAATCGTATCAGTGGTAAGCCAATTATTGACGTTGGATCATCACCTGACATATAACTGAAAAGGCTTATGCCATACGCTTCCGATTTAAAACTTCCTGCACAGTTGTAGGGTTTTTCAGTTATTAAATAATGTTCAATTTGTTGATCGGTCAATTCTCTAAAGCCAACTCTATATTGAATACAGTCTACTTCGCAAAAACCGCTGGATAATTGAATTACGGATAACCCCGTATAAAATACAACCTCCTGTCCACGGGCCTGCTGCAATTGTTTCACTGCATTTTCATGAGTGCCCGGTTTACCGAGAATTTCTCCATTGAGATAGGCACATTGATCAGAACCGATGATAATGGCATTTTTATGATCATTTGCAATAACCTGAGCCTTTTCTTTAGCTAGCCTACTGACATAATCCTGAGCATTTTCACCGGCTAAACGAGTTTCATCAATGTCGGGTGAAATGGTGTCGAATGGCAGATGTAAACGGGATAATAATTCTTTTCGAAATGGAGAACTTGAAGCAAGAATTAGAGAAGAATCGGGCATAACAGGTATTTCGTGAAAGATTTTGCGAGAGTATATTATAAAATTCTGTTATTTGTCATAAAATCTAGCTTTAGATTCTATTAGGCATAGACAGGCACTGGAAAAAACAGGTAAAATCGCGCGTTTATGCAAGGCAAGTTACAACAGGTTTACCGGGTTTCAAAAGAACTTGGGCAAAATAGTCTATTCTCGGGCTCTTTTCAGTTATCGCAATTAAGCAGATTAAGTAGTCTGGTGATAGCTAATGGTGCTGAAATAAAGCTAAATTTTGTGTTTTCTACTACGGCGTATCATCACCCGTCTATAACTGGACATATTGATACAGAGCTACTGGTAGAGTGTCAACGTTGCCTGGAACCGATGGTCCATCCAGTTAGTCTGGATTTTGCTCTATTGATAGATGCTTCAGATGATGATGTAAAATCTTTTCAAATGGACACGGTGTATACCGATGACGGTTATCTGGATTTATTTGAGGTAATAGAGGATGAGTTAATTTTAGCTCTACCGGTTATTTCAATGCATGATGACCCGACCTGTAACAAACATTGGCAACCTGATTCTGTAGAACAGGTTGTAGAAAAGAATAACCCTTTTTCGGTGTTAGAAACGCTGAAAGGAAAATAACTCAGGAATCTTATTCATTTTTTAAATGAATAAGATTCTTACATTGAATTAATTTTATATTTCTGGAGATAAACATGGCCGTACAAAAAAGTCGAAAAACCCCTTCGCGTAGAGGAATGAGACGTTCTCACGATTCACTTTCTGGTCCTACACTTTCAGTAGAAGCAACAACTGGAGAAACTCATCTTCGTCATCATATTAGTGAAGATGGATTCTATCGTGGCCGTAAAGTTGTGGCAGATACAATAGAAGTTGACGACGAAGAGTAAATGTCACTGATTAAGTCGATTAGAACTCACTGGAACACAATAGTTACAATGCATTCTGAAAATCTTAAATAAGACATCCTTAAATACTAAATACGGGCGGGCATTACCGCCCGTATTTATTTGTAGTTGAAAAAAATGCCAATAAAAAAAATATCTATAGATGCAATGGGTGGTGATTTCGGCCCTGAAGTGACCGTGCTTGCAGCACAACGGGCTTTGAAGTTCTCTAAGGATGTGGAACTGGTGCTGGTCGGACAACAGGAACTTCTTGAAGCACATCTGGAGCGTCTCAATTTATCTGATGAACCACGTCTAACTATTCATCATGCATCAGAAATTGTGACTATGGATGAATCTCCGGCTATAGCACTTAAAAAGAAAAAAGATTCTTCAATGCGAGTTGCCTTAAACCTGGTTAAAGATGGATCTGTTGATGCCTGTATAAGTGCGGGAAATACCGGGGCATTAATGGCTACCAGTAAATTTGTCCTTAAAACTATTCCGGGCATTAGCCGTCCGGCAATTTGTACCTCACTACCTACTGCTCATGGTCATACCCATATGCTGGATCTGGGAGCAAATATCGACTGCAGTGCAGAACACCTTTTACAGTTCGCCGTGATGGGATCAGTTCTGGCACAATCGGTAGATGAAAATCCTAACCCATCGGTTGGCCTGTTAAATATTGGCTCTGAAGCAATCAAGGGAAATGATACCGTTAAAAGGGCCAGTCAATTAATTGAAAAGACCCGCCTTAATTATAAAGGATTCATCGAAGGTAATGATATTTATACGGGCACTGTAGATGTCGTTGTATCGGATGGTTTTGCCGGAAATATATCACTTAAAACTGCCGAAGGGCTGGCATCTATGGTGAGTAGTGTACTTAAGGCTGAATTTAAAAAGAATATTTTCACTAAAATTGCAGCTCTAATTGCTATGCCTGTTTTAAATGCGGTGCGTCATACTCTGGACCCTAAACAGTATAATGGTGCCAGTTTACTGGGTCTAAACGGTATAGTGATTAAAAGCCACGGTGGTGCTGATGTTGATGCATTTTTTAATGCGATTAAGATTGCTATTATTGAAATTGACAAATCAGTGCCGGAACGTATCAATAAAGAAATAGAACAATATCTTCACAATGTTGAGGAGGAAAAAGTATGACCTTTGCACGTATTACCGGTACCGGTAGTTACCTGCCCGAAAAAGCTGTAACTAACTTTGATCTGGAAAAAATGGTCGATACGACCGATGAATGGATTCGATCAAGAACGGGCATTGAGAAACGTCATTTTGCAATTGATGGCCAGACAACAGTCGATCTCGCTGAACGCGCCAGTCGACATGCTATAGAAGCAGCGGGTATTAACCCCGAAGACATTGATCTTATTATTGTGGCAACAACGACTCCCGATCGGATCTTCCCGAGTACGGCCTGTTTACTACAATCCAGGCTCGATATTCATGGTTGTGCTGCTTTCGATGTTCAGGCTGTTTGCACCGGTTTTATATATGCTCTTGGTATTGCAGAAAAATTCGTCAAAACCGGCAGTGCCAAAAAAGTATTAGTAGTAGGGGCAGAAACGCTCTCAAGAATTCTTAACTGGGAAGATAGAGCTACCTGCGTACTTTTTGGAGATGGAGCGGGAGCTGTCATTCTGGAAGCTGACGAGGAAACCGGTATTTTATCGACTCATTTACATGCTGACGGTGATTACGAAGGGTTATTACGGGTTCCATACGGTATATCACAGGGATTTGATAAAATGAATGAAGTGAATACCAAGATTGAGATGAAAGGTAATGAAGTCTTTAAAATGGCGGTTAATACGCT
>CALCSG010000180.1 GCA_937894085.1 uncultured Gammaproteobacteria bacterium
AAATAATGTGATAAAAAAACGGGGATAACCCATCATTTATTTTGGTTACTCTCATCAACGCTGTCAAGAATTCCTTCTCGCCCTTATTCAATTGCTTTCTTTTCATACAGTGAGTTTAAGTCTGTAACAAACACCTGGTCAATATTAGTTATTACGAGTTTTCAGGATATTCGGCAATTCACGTGAAATCAATATTAATCAAATAATCATCACTCAACATCATTCGTCAATAACATCAAGTGTTGAAACTGGTTGAATGATAAACGTGTTATCAATGTCGATATGATTGAGGCTTACTTCCTGCTTATCAGATAACCACTTCTTAAACTTGCCCAGGGTTTCAAGAGCTTTGATTGCGCCAGCAGGGTTAAACTCTCGTTGTTTCAACTCCAATCGATGAACAATATTATTTTCGTCGAGCTTTTCTACAACCAAAGTAATATCTTCATCAGCCATACACATTCTTTTTACCATAAGTATATCTTTAACCCAATCAGCTTGGTCATAATCAGCTTTCAGTTCAGCTATTACCTGCTTAACTGCGAGGTACTTTTGAACCATAGTATTTGATAGCAATTTACTGGCGCAGACTTGGGCTACTTTATCCGATTTAACTTTGTAATTTTTCAGGTATGCTTTAGTGGCGGACATATCAGGACTAGAACGCAGATCATCACAAAAACCCTGTTGCTGTTTAGTCAGCCCGTGCTTGTTTTTAGCCACTTCAAACATCCTTCATATCAAAACGGTTACCACACCGTGTACACAAGGCAATAAGTCCAGGCTCTATGTAAAAGTGTTGGTTGTCGCAGTAATCACAGGCAAGCATTTCTTCAACCGTTAAATCAAAGGTGACTCTCTCACCAGTCTCTTTCAGTGATGCCTTATCCAGTTTCGCTTTATACTTGCTCACGTTCTTTAATAGCGGCAGCATAGCAGCCTCTAATTCCTTATATAAGGCCGGATTATCTCTACGCATAGCATGATCTATGACGTTCATGCGCGGCTTGTCGGAAGCTGTATTAACGTAGATTACGTCCGAGTTTTCCGGGATATAAACGCCGTTAAAGAAATTTATATCAGAATCTAACTGGACACCGACTATTCTTTTTCCGAAGAGCTTTTCGAGGGCTTTTGTGACAGAAACGGGTAAAGGCAATTCCGCTTCGGTAACACCGGCTGCCTGGTCTCCTTTGAGGTATTTTTCAATGGCTTCTTTGATGATTTTTGTGTCATTGGTTTCTGCTCCTTTTTTGCCTACTGTAGCAGATTTTTGTTTTCGGCTGGCTAAATGGTTGGAAAACATCAGACATAAGTTCGAGTTACTTATACTGAGACAGCCTGGAAATAAATAAGCTGTTGCTCTGTCCTATTCCTAACAACATCAATCTCCAGTCCATTTTCATCACAATATCGCTTTAATACATCGTCAATTGTTTCGTCCTCGCTAACAAAAAAAATGGGAAGCGGAGAAAATGCTTTTTTTCGTTTTCGTTGTTCCAGTGATTCTAATCGTTTTGACATGGTCATGAAATTTTCTCCAGTTCGGTGATGCGCCTTTCAATCTCATCAATTTCTAAAATCCTCGCCTGGCTGGTGATAGCATTCATTATGCTTGATCCTTCTGCCGGGGTTATTATGCCTTGTACCACATGCCTCAAAACAAGCTCTCCCTTATCTGAAAGCTCTTTTGCCGTAATGAAACCATCTATGGTAATAAGCCTGTCTGTTGCTCGCAGAGGAGCGCAGAGACGATCCAGGCAATGCTTGAGAGCGGTCATATCGCCTTCATCAGCCATATCCACTACTTTCTGAATTAAGCGCTTCGCATGAGGCTCTAACATAGCTCTGTATGTGGATGCCTGCCCTGATCCTTTCTTGCGTCCTGCGCCCGGTCGTTTGCCACCATGCCTTGATTGATCTTGAATATTATTCATATGATGTTTAGTTTTCATTTCTATTTACCTCATTAACCAATAAACCTGATTTAACCTGCTTTTTTCCAACTGGCTAAATAGCCTGCTTTAATTCTCGGATTAACTTAACTTAAACGATTAATCCCTTCTTTGCGGATATTGGGGTAAATCCTTTTTCCTCATAGACTCTAAGTAAAAAAGCCGTGATCTGCGAACTCGTTGAATTTAGCTCAGTGTTCATCAGAGCTATTTTTTAAATATTTGCTATAATCCTTTCCATAATAAAGTCTCATTAAATTACTAAGCTGTTTTTGGAACCCGGTAACGCATATATCTTTCATGTGACAATGCGTTATCCGGGTCAGTAGTTAGACAGTTAGTGTTATTCAGCCCACTACGATTATCCAAAGGGCTAAATTTGTTTGCCACACCAATCACCGTTCAAGCCTTTAAATACAAAGCCATTAAGGTGTTTTAAAGTAGGTATAGGTACAGGCATAGGTTAAGGTATAGGTTATAAATTCTTTATCTTAAGAAGCTCCTCTATGACACTGTACTGAAGTGACTCAGGAATCTTCCTTTGATTAAAGCTTTTAGTGACTGTTTTAACTCTGCCTTTAATCATCACACCTTGAAAACGACTCATAGGGAAACGATCTAATCGTTTAACGGATTGATCTGGAAACAGGGTTAAAAATTCACGTAAAAACTTAGACTTTCTGCCTACCTGAAACCCGCCTGATTTTTTCGGCTTACTGGTTAATCTTGTCACTCCATAATACTTTGGAATAATTAACCCGAAATAATCACCGTACTCCATGACTTGAAAGTTAATGACTAATTTTGGATTCTTCCCCATCATTAGCATGGTCGAGTAATCCACAAACCCTAAGTCATAGTTTTTTTCTGGAATCAGTGATAATTCGTCACCGCAAATTTGACCAGAATAAATAGGGACACAAGCATTCATTTTTCACCTCCCTGTGATATGGGTCTGACTGAATGTAACGGGCAATCAAAGATAGGGCAGTTTTTGACCTGTTTACGCCATGTTCCTGCGTCTAATTCATCGTAGGAGCAGTCTATACACTTGGCATTTATTAAGGCTCTTAAACCGCCTTTTTTGACCATTTTATCGAGCAAGTTCTGTTTATGATTCATCTCATTCTCTCCATAGCTTTTCTGGCATTCTCAAACTGACCAGGGAGAATTTGATATTCACAACAGGCAGTAGGTATACCTTGATAACCAGGGCGCTTTATTCGTTTGCGATAAACATCAATTTTCCATTCGTTTTGAAGAGTTGAGACAGTTGTGTGTAACACCCTGTCATTTACCTCTTGCTGAGCTTTTATGAAATCTAACGGTCCTTGCATGAGTCGATGGGTAACACGTTTTATTTTTGAAGGTGTTTTAATACTCATTTTATTACACCTCCTAAAAGCATTTTCATTGCTTCATTTGGTGTATCAGCGCAACCATAACGAACCCATTTTCGAGCTAACTCATCAAGAATTTGCTTGCCGTTAATGCCAGAGTGAAAATATTTTGGATTTTTGCTATCATTTGATTTGCGAAGATCAAAATTTAGCTCTTTCTCATTGGTTTGGGGGAGAGCTTTTTTCATTATACTGCTTCCCCCTCTGAGTTGATTTTATCTATCAGTGCCCGAATTTTTTTTACATCCCATGCTGTAACATTAGCTGCTAATTTTACGGGGGTTGGGTAAATTCCTTTTTTAATACCAGCCCACCACGTAGAGGAACAGACTGGAAAAATTGCGGGAATGGGTGGCTTAGCCTTCTTATCACCAAGAATATATTTCTGACGAATAAAACCTGTTTCAGGTAAAACTATCGGTTGAACTAAAGCCGGTAGGCTTGTAGCTGTTTTGATATATGCTTGTTTTGTTTGTGTACTCACGTTTAACCTCTTACATTGCTGTTTGAGGTTTTAATTTAAGTTTTCTTTATTTCTAAGTCTGCGGTATAACCCCCCTTAGGTTATCCCGCATAGCACCTGAATAATGGAATAAAACATCAAGATCAAGATTTTCAAATGCTGAAGAAATAGTTTTGTCTGAATTATTTCCAGTTATTTTTCTATAACTCTGAATCGTTGTCCGATCGATGCCTTTAACATTGCCTAACCAAGAAATAGACTGTTCTTTACCGAATCCACAATGAATTCTGAGTATCACATCAGCTGCAATTATTTCATATTTATCATATTTTATGGGAGGACCGCCGTAAGTTTTCTCTTCTTCTAAATTCAACGCACGCGTTAGAGGAACTCCTTGAAAGTAATCCCAAATACAAGAGCTAATGTATTCACGTATTGGATGCTCTAATTCATCTGAAAAAATTACTGATCTAACCTCATTAAAGCATTCTTTCCCAGCATCAACACTTCCCTTTCTAGCTTGTTTTATCCTTAATTCCCAATATTTACTCACAATATTTACCCGTCCTTCTTCTGATACATTCTTCAAATAAGCATCCAAGCCAGGCAGTGAAAGAATCTGCTTTTCGCTCGGTCGAGCTAGACTTGGAAAATACGGTTAATTTGCTGCTTTGTTGATCGGTACTACGTCTGCCATGTTTTTATCGTTAAGACAATAATCAGCCCATGAATCCATCAGCTTTCTACGCTTTTCAAACATATCTCCACGTTGGTAGGCGGCCTCTGTTTTATCTTTAATTACATGCGCTAAGGCGGCTTCAGCTACTTCTCTCGGATAATTAGTCTGTTCAGCGCACCAATCTCTGAATGATGACCTGAAGCCGTGAACAGTAAGGGTAGGATGGGTCTGCTTTACCAGTTTTAATAAAGAGGCGTCACTAATAGGTTTTGCTTGGGCAAGACCAGGGAAAATTAAATCATCTGTATGCCGTTTGAATGGCTCCATTTCCTGAAGTATTTTCAATGCTTCAACTGACAAGGGTATACGGTGTTCTCTTTCAGTTTTCATTCTGTTTTCAGGGATGATCCATGCCTTGGCTTTATCGTCTATCTCTTTTCGGGTTGCACCCCGTGCTTCACTAGTTCTGGTAACAGTTAAGATAGTAAAAGCTAGTGCTTTGCTGGTTAGCGTGTCTTTTTGTCGTATTGATTTGAAATACAAAGGTAACTCTCTGTAATCCATTGCTGCAAAGTGTTTAGGCTTCTGGACTTTGTTACGTTGAGGTAATAATTTATCTAATCTGCCTCGCCATAGGGCAGGGTTATCACCTTGGCGGTATTTTCTGACGGTCGCCCAATCCAGAACATTTTCTATTCTTTGTCGGACTCTAGAAGCTGTTTCTGTTTTCTCAAACCAGATTGGCTCAAGGATTTTCATGATTAAATCAATATCTACATCCTGAACCGCAATTTTCCCGATAACAGGATAGGTATAGGTGGAAAGAGTATTTTCCCATTGTGATAAATGCTTCTTATTCTTCCATCCACGTTTATGAGCTTCTATGTAGGCGAGAGCGCAATCTTTGAAGGTTATTGATTTGGACTCTGCTAACGCCTTTTGCGATTCTTTAGCTTTTTGATGTTCGATTGGGTCTATTCCATTCTTTCTGAGAATACGGCACTCGTGAGCATCTTCTCTAGCTTTTTCAAGAGATATAGTGGGGTAGGGACCAAGACCTTTCTTCTTACCTTTATCTCCTAACTGATACCTGTAAAACCAATCCTTAGCGCCAGAACTCCTTATCTGAAGATATAGGCCGTCACCGTCAGGATAGGCACCAGGCTTTGATAGTTTTTTAATCTTTATATCGGAAAGCTGTTTTACTAATTTTGCCATGTCGGTGTACGGATCGGTGTACGGATTAATCTTGGATTTGAGTATACAGCATTATACGGGCTTGTGCAGTATATGCTATGTAAGTATTTGTTTATAGCGGTTTTATGGGCTACTTTGTTTTGTATGGATTGCGGTAAGGAACCTATGCTCTCCGCCATATATAAGCCTTAAGTTATTGTAACTTAGGGCTTTTTTATGTCTGTGTATAAGCTTTTCCCCGGTTATACCCCCTTATGCCCAGGTGCTGAAATGTCTTTCGACATTTGAGAACTCTCAGCATATGAAACTTATAGTTGTATTTGAATTCTTGTATGGAGACCCGGTTTTTAACTTAGAGGATAATTGTTAAAGCTAATTATTTATAAAATGTGGAAAAAATTTCTGCTTGCATCATTCAAAACCATTAGTTCTATACGATTACCCAGGCCCGATAGACTCCTGGAAAAATATTTATATTGAACTATAAATTTATGTATATAGAAAAATATTACTACTCCTCCTAGATTAATCCACTTCAGGAACATACCGTCTTAATGAATATCCATGCAGATAGATAAAACAGAGAAACTGCAATCCTGGTTAACTTTGTTATGTCAGATGGTCCCAGGTATTAGTCAAGCGGTGTTACAAACTGAAGATACAGCCGGATCGGTGTCATTTCTTTAGTGGCCACTAACCGGTTTAATACTGGATGATGTGACATCTGCAGTAAAACTCTCTGCCTCTCAACACAAAACGGTAACGACTACCCTTACTTCGGGAAATGTCAATAATTCCATATCGGATATGGTTATCGCCTTACCTTTAGATAGCGGCACTGACTGGACGGTAACTCTCGCTATACAGGTCAGAATAAAACCTTCTCAACAAACAGTTGTGATGCAAATACTGCATTGGGGTGAAGACTGGTTAAAGCTGTTATTGTTGCAAACAGACAGCAATGAAAGCACCGCAAAAAGTCAAAATAAAATTCAACCAAAAGATGTTAATCGCTCAACGTCCATTATTACCCCTTTCAGACTGACTATCCTGACAGGGTTACTCTTTCTTATAGTAATAGCTTTTATCCCGGGTCATTACCGGGTCACTGCTCCCGCTAGTCTGGAAGGCAAAATTCAACGTGTCATTGTTGCTCCATTTGATGGTTATATTGCCAATGCCTATGCTCGAGCGGGTGAGACCGTGAACCAGGGGGATCTGATCGCAGAACTGGATAGCCGTGACCTGCTATTACAACAGCAGAAATATGAAGCAGAAAAAAATGAACATACTCGTCAATATCGTCAGGCTCTGGCTAAAAGAGACCAGGCTCAGGCACATATCTTTAAATCACAGATTAAGCAGACGGATTCACAGATAAAATTACTACACAAAAAAATTCAGCGCTCTTCACTATTATCACCATTGTCAGGAATGATCATTTCTGGAGATCTTAGTCGTTCTCTGGGTTCTACGGTAAAAACCGGTGATTTGCTGTTTGAGGTAGCCCCTCTGGATGAATATCGACTCATCATATTAATCGATGAAAAACTGGTGGTAGATATAAAACCCGGTTTAACGGGGGTGTTAACACTAAAAGCCCTGCATACGGATGAACTAACCTTCGTAGTAGATAAGGTTTCGCCAGTTTTTGAAGAAAATGCAAATAGCATTGCTTATCGTGTAGAAGCGCAGCTTGATAAAAAGCACCCCTCCTTAAGACCCGGAATGCAAGGCAGTGCCAAAATTGACATCGCCCAACGCAGTTATGGCTGGATATACCTGCATGAACTGTATTATGCAGTTCGTCTATGGCTGTGGTCATGGTTACCATGATTTCTGCACTCCATGATGATTCTATCGAAGAAGCCTGGCGCAATATTGCTCAATTGCAGCTACGACTAGCTCAATCAGTTCATTTTTATCAACATACCTATCGTGCTAAACCCTGGTTAATCATTGCAAACCAGCAAAACGAGCATTATTTTCGCTGTAATATTGAAAATAAAACGTTTCTACAATTGCTGGATGGTTCTCGAACGGTTGATCAGTCCCTGATCGAAGCGAATCAAAAAGGAAATTGTCAGCTGTCGCAACAGGATATTGTTTTACTTATCGCTAACCTGAGGAAATCCAACCTTTTGCAGCAGGATAATAATTCTGCTGACGATCTATCTAATATCCAGCAAAATAAAACCAGGCCAAATCCCTGGTTAAGACCTTTTTCGATCAAGTTTGCATTATTTGATCCTGAGCATTTTCTGAACAAAACACAGAAGTTTATAAAACCGCTATTCAGTAGAACGGCATTTATAGTCTGGATTTTGATGTTGATGACCGCATTAATAATGGCATGGATGCACGGGCCGGAATTGCTGGAGCACAGTCAGATGAGATTCGCAGACCCGAAAAACCTGCTGTGGTACTGGTTACTATACCCGGTCATAAAAGCACTACATGAACTGGGGCATGCTTTTGCCACAAAAGTCTGGGGTGGGGTGGTACATGAAATGGGCATTATGTTACTGGTGTTTTTTCCAGTGCCCTATGTCGACAGTTCTGCAGCTCATCGATTCAGCTCAAAAAAACGACGTTTACTGGTCAGTGCCGCCGGTATCATGGTTGAACTGATGCTGGCTGCAATGGCTTTACTGGTATGGGTTAACACCGATGCAGGGATGCTACACGATATGGCTTTTGATATTGTCGTTATTGGTGGTGCGTCTACCATTATTTTTAACGCTAATCCGTTGTTACGATTTGATGGATATTATATTTTGTTAGAAATACTGGAGATTCCTAATCTGGCAACACGTTCGAATCAATACCTGGGTTACCTGTTCAAACATTATTTTCTGGATATCTCAGATGCCAGATCACCGGTAACGGCACCCGGAGAAGCTAAATGGATGCTGTTTTATGCCATTTTTTCTTCTATTTATCGTTTTTTTATTAGTTTGTTTATCGCTTTCTGGGTTGCCGGTAAATTTTTTATCATTGGAATGATTCTGGCCAGCTGGGCACTGCTAAGTCAAATTATATTCCCTGTGGTTAAAAATTTATCTGGATTAATACCGGTTGCTCGTAAAGCGCAAAGACTCCAACGCTTAACCATAATAGTCATATTTTTCAGTATGATTTTACTAATTAGCCTGTTACTACCGGTTGGTCATAGCACTTACGCCGAAGGCCTGGTCAACCTTCCAGAAAATGCATTCATTAGAGCTGGAGCTGACGGTATAGTTACTGATATTTTGATCACCGATGGCACAACGGTGTCGCAGGGAACAACGGTTTTAAAACTGGAAAACCTGGAACTACAGGCCAGGCGTAATATTCTTCAGGCCAGACTGGAGGAAGCCACTGCAAGACAAAAGGAGGTGTTATTGCTGGATAGAAATCAGGCCGATATATTAAAATCTAAAGCGACTGCCATTGACGTAGAGCTGGAACAGGTAGAGATGCAGATAAAAAGTCTGAATGTTAACAGCGCAACTCAGGGAGTCGTCTTTCTGCCCAGATCGGATGATCTTCCAGGCCGGTATATAAAAAGAGGTGAGATCATTGGTTATGTCACTAATTTAAAACAGGTGACAGCACAGGTTGTTATCCCGCAATCAGATATTGACTCGGTCATTAACGACACTGTTCAGATTAAAGTCATATTAAAGAGTCGACCTGACGAGATACTATCTGCCCAATTAATCAGAGAATTACCGCAAATTAATAATCAGTTACCAAGCCGATTATTAGGGTCGGGAGCTGGGGGGAATGTTGCAGTTGATGCCAGGGATGGAACAGGGTTACAGGCCATCTCCAATATATTCCAGCTGGAAATAGCGCTACCATTGAGAAATACGGGTAATTACCTTGGGCAAAGGTTATACCTGCGCTTTAATCATTCACGTGAATCGCTGGGGCGCCAGCTCCTGAGTAAATTTAAACTTTTTCTCCTAAATTCATCATTTTTATAGAATTACTATTTTACAGATTTATAAAAGTAAAAAATGATATTAATAAACTACACTTACGTGAGTTTCTTAAAATATTTTATAAGTTTACTGGTAAGCAACTGAACTCGAATGAACAGGTTAATCATTATTAACAAATTTCTTTTTTTATTTCTATGTGGTGTTTGTAGTTTTAAGGCTGTAGCAAACGAGTCTCCCACTGAGTATAGCTCTATTCCCGGAGTGGACTGCGTGATTAATCCATACCGGGTTGTTGAACTGGCCAGTCCTGTTTCAGGTGTGATCGACGTGCTGCACGTAGAGCGTAGCCAGAAAGTGACTGCGGGACAGGTAGTCGCGCAACTGCAGGCAAATGTAGAACGATCCAATGTCGAGCTGGCCCGCTACCGTGCCAATATTCAATCAGAAATCAAACTCGAACAGGTAAATGTTAATTACGACTCTTTACGAAAAAAACGTATCGATTCTTTACGTCAGCAACAGGTTGTTTCTGTAGAAAATACCGATGAAGCCATACGTGAGGAAAATTTATCACGCTGGAAGCTGGTACAGGCCCGAGAACTGGCCGCTATTCGCAAACTGGAACTGCAACGGGCTGAAGAACAGTTACAACAAAAATCAATCAGAGTACCATTTGACGGTTATATACTGGATACTTTTAAAGACAGTGGTGAATATGTAGAAGATCAGCCGATTCTGCGGCTGGCTCAACTCGACCCATTACTGGTTGAAGCAATTGTACCGATGGAGCATTTTTACGAGGTTATGGTGGGTACACCGGCGGAAGTTCTTCCCGAGGTTCTATCGGGTGTAAAACTTAAGGCAAAAGTGATCGTGGTTGACCGTATCGGTGATACGGCCAGTAATACCTTTGGCGTCAGACTGGTATTGGCCAACCCGGAGAATCGTATTCCCGCCGGACTCAAATGTGTTTTAAAATTTCTCAAACCTGTAAAAGAACCGGTTGATTCCTCAATTCAAGCGACAGATGACCCGAACAGATTTTTAAAAAAAGCCGCCAGTATTCAAAAAGACGTTGATAATCCTGTGCTGGATCAGCAGATTGCAGCAACGAACAATATCGAACAAAGTACTAAAACTGCATTACCGTCGACAGAAAATAAACCTGCAGATTCATCAAATACTTTTGTTGTTGCAAATGATACTAAAAGGGAAACTGCTTCAGGTTATTTTGTTGTGACACCGCAGAAAGAAACAGTGCAGCATACCCGGGCGCTGATAAACAGGCTTCAACAGGCAGGTATTTCTGACTTACTGAAAATGGATCATGGCCCTTATAAGGGACAAATAATGCTGGGTTATTATGAAAAGCTCAATCCAGCTGAAATCAGACGAAAATCTCTGCAAAAACTGGGTTTTACAGTTGAAATTTTGCAACGCGAATAATTGATAACCTGCCTTAAGCGCATTTACCTGCAAAGCGCTGAGTATCGACTATAGTTTTATAAACTGAACAGTGACTGTTAACAGACAGCTCTGATTCATCACATTGAGACTCTAGAAATTTACCAGTATGTGGAAACACAGGTTTTTCCAGCGCGAAGTAGCGCCATCTAAATCACCTTCCTCCAGTTTGTTCTTTGAACCCATGGAGCCCAAAATCCTGCTTTCTGCAGATGCTCTGGGTGGGCTGGTGTCTGCTGATAGTTTTAATGATGATCATGCGACAAATGCCAGCCTGACTGTATTAGAAAGTATTGACCTGTTAAATAATGCTTACGGAATAACCTCAGAAGACTTCGAAAACAGTTTTTCTAACACAGATACCAGTCAGTTAAATCCAGATCTGCTGGCCGAAGTGATTTTTGATTACTCAACGCCTGATAACAATGAAGAATTTATCGAAGGCTTAACGTTATTTTTAAACGAAAATGACAGCCACACAGACGGTCGTCAGGAAATAATTTTTGTCGATGCTGCAACGCCAGATTATCAAACACTGATAGAAGATATCAGCTTCGATCAGCAAACCCATTATCAAATCGTCATTCTGCAATCTAATCAGGATGGTATTAAGCAGATTAGTGAAACCTTGAATGACAGACAGGGGATAGATGCTATCCACCTGGTCAGTCATGGTAATGCTTCAGGCCTGCAATTGGGTGATGTCTGGTTATCCGGTGATAACCTGGACCACTACTATACCCAGTTACAGCAATGGACTTCGGCGCTCGATGCAGATGCCGACCTGTTGATCTACGGTTGTGATCTGGCATCTGCCGTAGCCGGACAGAATTTGATTATCAGCCTGGCAGAACTAACGGGTGCAGACGTGGCGGCTAGCGATGATCTCACGGGTGCCACAGCGTTAGGTGGTGACTGGTCTCTGGAATACGAAGTGGGTGAGGTTGAAGCAGTAGTTGCTTTCAGCCCTGATATACAGCAAAGCTGGAATTATGTGTTAGGTGCAATCAATGTTACCACATTTGATGATGTGGTCGACGGTGATGCCGATCTGACTTCATTAGCTGCATTGGCACTTAATCCGGGAAGTGATGGTTTTGTGTCAATACGAGAAGCATTGATAGCAGCCAATACTGATAACGGTGCCGATGAAATTGTGCTGAGTGCAGGAACCTATAGCCTGAGTATTACCGGTAACGATAATGTCTCCAACCTTGGTGATCTGGATATTACGGATACTGTGACGATTCGGGGTGATAGTGCTACGACCAGCATTATCGACGGTACGCTACTTAATGACAATATTTTTGAAATACGCAATGCCGGAATACAAGTTACAAATCTCTCTATAAGCAACGGTGGATCGCTATCCACTCAGGGAGGCGGGATAAAGGTAATCAGTGGTAACGATGTAACTCTCACCAATGTTGTACTCGATAGTAACCAGGGTAACACAGGCGGTGCGATTTATAATCAGGGAGGTACGGTAACGCTCAATCAGGTCGTTTTTACTAATAATTCAGCGAATGATGGTGGCGCTATTTTCAACACTAGCGGCGGCCTCATCACTGGTACAGACGTAGAATTCAACTCTAATACGGCTTTAGTATCAGGTGGTGCCATTTATAGTAACCAGAGTCTAAGCTTGGAAAGGGTGTTGTTCTTCGATAATACAGCTGATTTTGGTGGTGCCATCTTTAATGAAGGCATTGCAGGCAATGTGGTTAACCTGAGCAATGCCACATTCAGTGCTAATACAGCGACCACCGAGGGTGGAGCCATTAACAACAATGCCAGTCCGTTATTAGTTCCTGGGTTGTTAAACATTACCAATTCTACGTTTAGCGAAAATACTTCTGCCGGTGTGAACGGAATTTGGCAGGATGCCAGCTCGATTGTCAATATTCAGAACAGTATCCTTAACGATGGCGGCTCTAATATATCCGGAGGTATTAGCATTTCGCTGGATTACAACATCGATAATGATGGTTCGGCAGGCCTGGGAGGTGTAAATGATCAGACTGGAGACCCGTTACTGGACGTGCTGGCCGATAATGGTGGATTTACCAGAACACATGCTTTACTGACGGGTAGTACAGCGATTGATCCGGCAGGTCTGACAGGAGCGCCGGCGCAAGATCAACGGAATTTTACCCGGGATGGTTCAGCTGATATTGGTGCATTTGAATATGGCATCCCACTTTTACTGACCAATACCCTGACCCTCAGTCAGGGTGATGTGACTGTAATAGATGCATCGAACTTTGCGGCTACCGATTCTAACTCTGTTGATGAAAATCTGGTTTTCAATGTCTCAGCACTGAGCAATGGCTATTTTGCTTATGTCGCAGATCTGAATACGGCCATCCCTGATTTTACTCAGGACGATATTACGGGCGGCAGTGTTCGATTTGTTCATGATGGCGGAGAACTGGCTCCTGATTTTTCAATTTCAGTTTCAGATGGAGTGCTGAGCAGTCCAGTAGTGACTGCAGACATCAATTTTACCGGCACCAGTGATGGGGTGTTGTGGCTATCGATGGAAGGTAATGAAGGAACGGGAAGTGGTATTCCTGGCGTGGAGTTGATCGACCTGGAAGATGATGATGTATTACAACAGGCTAACCCTAATTTATCCCTGGGTGCTGCGGGAACCATAGGTAGCGATGGTATCGATGGCACCGATGGCACCTTTAGTATTGCCTTTAATGCCTCGGATTTTGCTGGAAATGAAAACATTAATGGTATGCACTATGTAACCCAGTCAATCACTATAGGGTCTACCAACCCTATCACCTTAGAGGCTGGAGATTTAATTCTGACCAATCTGGATGGAGCCACCTTTGTGAGTAATGGCGTGAGTCCTCCCGCAAATCTGGATGTGGCTGCTGAAGACATCTTCTTTTTTCGACCCGATACCGCAGGTGATTACAGTGTCGGTAATTTTTACCTGTTAATGAGTGATCCGTTTCAGAGTGGTACCAGTATCCGGGGCATCACATTGGTCGAACAGGAGATTATCCTGCCGGATTACACTTTAAACGCAGGCGATTTTTTATTTACCCGATTTGGAGGGGCTGAGTTAAATGATATCTGGTTAATGCAGACTTCGGCTATAGACCCGACTAATGGAGTTACTTTTCCGACTGTTCTTAAGCTCATTGAAGGTGATGATATCGGGGTCGATATCGAAGACAGAATTTATGGCCTGGATATACTGGAACAAAACATCAGCCTGGGTGGACAGAGCTACAATGCTGGCACGATTCTAATTACTATAGATGGTAATGACACCTCTGATGGTATGGGTTCTAATTCTCAGTTTGTAGAAAATGTAGATATAGCCGCATTATCAGTGACTCAAACAACGCTTGGATCTGGGGCAGGCAATGCCCTGGTTACTGCCAGTCTGTTTTTTGACGGTCATGATGTAAGTGATAACGATGTCAATTTTGATAATGGAAACGAAAGAATTGATGCTCTTACGTTGACAGTAGCAATCAATAATGTGCCGGTAGCATCCGGTAATACGGTGATCGCCAGTGAAGATTTGCCACTGGTGATAGGTGCCGGTGACTTCCTGTATACCGATATCGAAAGTGATAGCCTGGTTTCCGTGACGATTTCCGGATTAACTCTAAACGGTGGCACTCTAACGCACAGCGGTGGCACTGCCGTCACCAATGGCATGACCGTGACCG
>CALCSG010000181.1 GCA_937894085.1 uncultured Gammaproteobacteria bacterium
TTTTCTATTAAAAACTCCAGCCAGGTATCTTTCTTTTTCTTCCTTTCACTACTTGTAGTTTTGTGTAACTCTGCCCTCTTAATTCGCTCTTCTACATTATTATCTACCGACATTTCAATATAAACCGGCATAAACTCTTTATTATTTTCCAGCCACTCCAATAACTGATCCAGTGTCATATCCCTGTTTTCACCCGTATAAAAAATTCTCACTACCTCTCTAAAACAGTATCTTGAAAATTTCTTATTCTTGCTGGTTTGAGCAATTCCTAACAACCATTGAGAAAATAATTCAGGTCTATCAGCTCCATATAGGCACATCTCCACTTTAAATAGACAGTCATTGTAGTTACTGATATTACTGGCGCATTTACTTGCTCCTTCAATTAATAACTGCTTATAAACCTCAGGTCGTTTTTCAATCCACTCAGCAATGGCTTGCCTATCAAGCTGTTCTAAGTGATTACTATACTGATCTATACCAATACCCAACCATTGGTAAAGACGTTTTATTGAAATGCTATCGCCATGCTTCTGTAAACCGTCAACAAGTAATTCCCCTACCATTCCTTGATAGACAAACTCATACTGCATTTTCTTTCTTTGTTCAATTCTGTTAACCAGCTCATCAAGCAATATTTTCAATTTATCTTCTGGAGTCATCTCCAATAACTTTTGACTCCAGAAATTATGATACACACCGATGTAATGATCATCTTTCCAGTCCAATAGATAATCAAAAATAACTTTTGGCTTGATAAATTTCGGAAATAAAAATCTCAGAGAAGTACCTAATAAATCCTTATCTGTATCTTCTATAATTCCATCTTTAAACTGCTTGGCTAATAATACATAAGAGTCTATTTGATCTGGCCCGGCATTATCTATTTCGCGTAACAATATCCTTAATGCAGCACGCCTTATTCCGCCAAACCAGTTTTTATCCTTAACCAGTAACAGTAATTCTTTTTCCAGACCCGGAATATAATCGCCGTAGTGAAGAGCATCGATAATGCAATCGACCAGCATTTGATGTTCCAGAATTCTTAATTCTGAAGTTAGAATACTTCTAAAGACCTCTTCCATATCCTGTGTTGCCAATGCCCCGAACGGATCTCTTTTCCATTGGTGGTTTCTGAATCTCGGATTTTTATTTATTTCCTGTTTAAGACCCTCAATCAATATTAACTTTTTATCTCTTGTTAAATGCTTTGGATCACCATAAAGAATTATTCCCAACGGATCTCGTCGAAGTAAATTGTCCTGTTCTGTTTTACTTAAAACAGCTAGCCATCCGTACAGCCCCCGCAAAGATGTTACTACTTGATCCAGTGATGACATCAGGGCAAGAACTCGACCAACAGGTAAACCGCCTTTATCTATCTGCTTTGCCAGGTATCTTGCCGCGAGAAATTCAGCGACTGTTCTATGTACCGGTTCACGCTGTTCGCTTTCTGAGGTTGATTTGAATAATCGTGTTTTAAGTGTAAATCGAGCTAATGGCAATGCCTCACTTTCAATATCACTGACAGCCGGATAAATATCTGATCTACTACTGCGCAGTGCTAGTCCTTCCATATCGGCTAACAATATATGAGCACAAAGTTTACCCGCATACTCTAGAACATCATCCGTAGTAATTTTTGAATACTCCTGCCCCATTAAATGATCATCATTAGTTTCCAGAATCATTTGTCGGCAGGCCAGATCATAGGCCTGTAGACGAGACTCTGGAATACTGCTGGCAGAACAGGCTTTTGCAAGCATTATGAGTAACTGAGGATTACCCAGGAGACTATCTAAACTATTCTTTTCAAGTCCATTTAAAAACCAGTCAATATCAATTTCTGGTACATGAAATTTAACTGCCTGCTTTATTTCATCATCATCCAGTGGACACAATTTAAGGACAGTTATTTTTTGGTCATTAGTAATTAATTTGAGACTTTCTTCATCTGTCGAGCCATACCAGTCTGCTTCTCGACAGGATAGCCTGAAAGCGGGACCTCCCAATTTTAACAGCTCTTTTCGAGCCTGATCAAAAGGTACTCTACCATCTAAATTGCCAGATCGGATTTCATCAATGCCATCAATATAAAGGGTTTTATCACTTAAATCCCCATAAATACCATGAATGAAATCTCTGGCTTTGATGTACTTTCCACCAGTTTTTTCCGCTTCATATTTAAAACTTTCCGATTTTCCTGCACCTTGCTCACCAAGTAAAACATAAGCCTCAACATCCCTAAATACAGACAACAATCCAGGTTCAACAACCTCTTCTTTCGCCTGTTTTAAACAGTGTCTGGGAATATGAAAAACAGAATTACTCACTTTATTTAAACCAATGATCTGCTTCGTAACTTAAAAACTCCTGCAGGCTAACGCCGTCACTACCCACCAGCATAGGTTTAGCATTTGGAAATTTAGCCCTAAACTTGGTAAGCC
>CALCSG010000182.1 GCA_937894085.1 uncultured Gammaproteobacteria bacterium
CAGGCTATTCGTGAAGACTGGATTGACAGCCCGGAATATTTCGAAAAAGAACAACAACTACCTGGCGCTACGGATGGTATCAGGGAGCAGTTTGGCGACCGGATTTTTGATCAATACCTGTACGCTTCGGGCAGACCCAACAGGGTGCTGGTACGCGAAGTGTATAGTGGGACAGCAGCAAACGACGCGGGTATAGAGCCCGGAGACATAATTCTCAGTTATGCTTCACAATCCATATTTTCAATGGGGGACCTTCAGCAGGCCACGACCGAGGGCAATTCCGGTGAATCCGTACTCATCGAAGTTTTGCGAGATGACCTGCCTTTTTCGACGTCTGCACCGCGCGGCCCGCTTGGCATCTCGATGACCATCAAAAGAATAGAGCCAGAGTAAATCAACGACTTTGAGCATAGCTGTACCACAAACGTGTGGGACCATCAATTTCATCACGTTCAACCCAAACCAGGTGTAAACCACTGCTTTCATCCAGAGTAACCGAGGCATGAGTCTGCTCGCCCTTACCTGATGCGGGCCCGGGTGAATAATCTCTACTCCACTCGCTATTTTCATTATATGAACTTAGCCAGATATCAGAATTACCGAGCCGGTAATCATCCCAGGTAACTACAAAATCACCGGCCCTGTTACCCGTAGTCGCAGGATTATAATGTGGAAGTTTATCGCCGTCCTCACCATGTACTTTTTCATTCGGTCCGAATGAATTACCACTACCTGTCGCAGCAAAAATACCATAACCTGCTCCACCACGCCGTTTATCCATCCAGGTGGCTACAATTTCATCCTCTGCAAAAGTAGCCATGGACACCCGAGTTACTCCACTCCCCTTATCATATTCATTTCGATTAGAAAAAAATTCATTTAAATATTGTGGTTCAGCGAAAGTACGGCCTTCATTATCTGAAAAACTATATTTTAAACGGGTATGACCGGACTGACGATCTTCCCATGCCACCATCAATCCAGTGTCATTAGCTGCCAGGGTTGGATAAAGTACAGGAGTATCCAGTTGTTTAGTCTCCACACGGTTTTTAGACCGCAAGGTTAATTCCCCTGATGTTTCAGGGCTTAAGCGAGCTAGCCACAGACTCCAGCTGTTACCCTGTTGTTCACGCCATACCGCAAAAACCCTGTTATCGAGCGCAGCCAGACTAACCTGACTAGCAGTATCAGAGGATAACCTGACTTCTTTAGACAATTGTTGATTCATTGATCGGGCAAAAACTACACCATCCTGTTCCCAGGCTATAATAAAACTGGTGTTTTCGGCGGCGATTATGGCTGGTTCATAAGCTTCAAGCCCGTTGCTAACCCGGATTTCAGCAGCAAACCTTGTATCTCCGGCTTTTTTTGTTGCCAGGTAAATTTGCGGGTCACCACTGCTATCATCCTCCCAGACGACAGCCACGGTACCTCCGGCCACTGCGATATGCTTACGACCTGCACCTTCAAGATGATGAAAGACTCCCTTTTTAGCAGTATCAGTGATCGCTACCCTGTTTTCAAACTGCCATAAATCTGTAGCCAATAATGACGGCGAAATAATACAGAAGATAAGAATATTTAGGAATATTCTCATTTCGTTGCCAGGTACTCTTTTAATTCCATCTTTTTAAAATGACCTTCAGAAATATAATCATTAAAATAACTCATCTGTTGTATGGTTTGAAAACCAGCCCTTTTAACCAGCGGCTTCTGATCGGCAGAAAAATAGATAAAAGTCGGTGTACCAAGGATCCGGTTACGTGCTGCAAATTGCATTTCTGTTGTTCTTTCACCGTTTGGCAAACGAATTCGATTACCGCTTTCGGTATCCACATAAGCCAGCACGAATTTACCAGAAAGTTGCTCTTTCAAAGCTGCATCACTGAACACTTCTGCATGCATCTTGCGGCAGGTTGTACATCCATATCGGCCAAAATACAGAAACATGGGCTTGTGTTCGGCAGAAGATTGCTGCATAGCCTTAGATAAAGACAGAAACTGATAACCATCAGGAGGAGCAGCCATCAGAGGTTGGCTGCAGAACAAGAAAAAGCTTAACCAGTAGAACCCGATTCGAAAGTAATCTTTATTATTTTGATACATACTTCCACCCTGAACATTAAAATTGAATATCGAAATCTACAGCTGTTTGACATCATGGTCAATCATTACATAACAGCTCTGCATTGTGACCATTAATATAGAAATGTTTGCAGTAATTTATCCTGCAGCAGTAACCCGGATCTCCCACGAGATCCTGTATTGAGTTAAACTACATAACATACAACAGCTAAATCCAGGAGCTTTCATGTCCCAGCAAAAAACCAGAATTCACGCACTAGAATTAGGCCCAATGGAAAATTTTATCTACCTGATCGAAGATTGCGAAACCCGGCAGGCTGCCGTAGTGGATCCGGCATGGGATGTCGATGCTATCATTCAGAAAGCCGACAGCCTGGATTTATGCATAAACAATATCCTGCTGACGCATAGCCATCACGATCATATCAATGGTATCGAAGAATTGTTAAATCACGGCGAAGCCAGAGTCCATCTACTCAAGCCGGAATTTGAGTTCTGGAATAATAATCTGCAAAAACCGGTCATTCACCATGGTGGGGATCACATCAAACTGGGGGCAACTGACATCAAAATGTTGCACACACCGGGTCATACACCGGGTTCTGCCTGTTATCAAATTGAAAATGAATTGATTACCGGTGATACCTTATTTGTCTATGGCTGTGGTCGTTGTGATTTACACGGTGGTAATCCCGAACACATGTTCGATACCCTGAAAGACATGAAACACAACCTTGACGCCAGTATGGTCATACATCCCGGACATAATTATTCGGTAGTTGAAACTTCAACGCTGGCCGAGCAGATTGAAGGCAACCCTTTCATGCACTTTGATAACGATGAAGCCGCATTCATTAATTACCGCATGCAGGTTCACGATAAAACCCGGCATGATCCTTATGGACCGTTAACCAGACAGCAGATGCGAGTTGCTGATCTGTTAACTTAAAAATGTGGCAAACCAGCTAAATGGTGTGCATGGCGCACCCTGCAACTTAAAAACCTATCAACTCGGCATGTAAACCCTGGCTGGTAAATTTTGACAGAATTGATCCTGAATCCATCATTTTCCCGTCATAAGAAACAACCATTAAATGAGGCCGTTTTTTCTCAGAGTTAATTTTTTCAATACCAGCAACTTTGGATAGATCTTTCTTAATCGCCTGAATGCTAGAAGCATCTAATGTTTCATCGATATGAATGGTGACATCGTTCATTATTTTATCCCTCTAATGAAGTAACTCCATAGTAGATACTTTCCTGCCGATAAACCAATTAATGATACTTATTCTCATTAACTGCTTAACATTAAATTTAATGGCTCTGTATGAAAATCATGTAAAACTTTTAAGTATCGAAACTACTGTCAT
>CALCSG010000183.1 GCA_937894085.1 uncultured Gammaproteobacteria bacterium
CGAGATTGTGCATGCTTATGAACGTAAGTTACCGATAGAAGAGGATGTCTATAGCGATTTCTATATTCCCACAGGTAAGGTTTATATTGAGTACTGGGGATATGACAATGATGAAAAATATTTAGCCAGGAAAAAGAAGAAAATTGATTTGTATAAAAAATATGACTTCAACTTAATTGAGCTTCTAGATAAAGATGTTCAAAACCTGGATGATATTCTGCCTCGATTACTTTTGAAATATGGTGTACAGGCATATTAAGTGTAAAACTTAATATGTACCGACTTAGTATTCTATCTGTTAAAAATTTAAATCTGTTTTGATCAAATCTTGCAATAGCAGACTTTCAGGAATGGTAACTATTTGTCTCCAAAGTGCCATTGGAGCTGTCAATTGTATTTCGACCCTCGTTATTTCCTGTAATTGCATTAGATAACGCCTCCATTATCTTTAATAGATCTCCAGCACGACAGAAATTGCTGTTGCTGTATAATTCCTCACCAGCAATTCCATCGCAACAGGCCATCGCCTATAGCTTCGCAGATAACGGATTAAAACAACATGACCATTCAGTGGTACCCCGGGCATATGCATAAAGCCCGAAAAAAAATCAGGGAGAGCATGCCTCTTATCGATATGGTGATCGAAGTGCTGGATGCCCGCATCCCATACAGCAGCGAAAATCCTCTGGTTGATCAGCTACGTGGAGAGCGCCCCTGCATCATCCTGCTCAATAAAAGTGATCTGGCTGATCCGGTAGCGACCAGCGCGTGGAAACAGTACTATGAACGCAAAAGAGGCACTAAAGCCATCGCCATCGTTGCCGAGAAAAAGGGCGAAGCAAAGGCTCTGATCCCCAAAATAACCCAGCTTGCCAAAACCATGCTAGTGGATCGAAATCTGGTCTCGAAACCGGCACGTGTCATGATTATGGGTATACCAAACGTCGGCAAATCGACGCTCATGAATGGGCTGCTCGGAAGGATGTTAGCGAAGGTAGGGAATGAACCTGCGGTGACTAAAATACAACATAGCACCCGCCTGGATAATGGGGTACTGCTGTACGATACACCCGGCATGCTCTGGCCCAAAGTAGAGAACGAAAACTCTGGATATCGACTGGCCATAACCGGAGCCATAAAAAGCACCGCAATGGATTTTGAAGATGCGGCCATGTATGCGGCCGACTATTTTCTTAAACAGTACCCTGAGTTAATCATGGCCCGCTACAAACTTAAACAGCTACCCAAAGACGATATAGGCCTGCTTGAAGAGATCGGTCGTCGCCGTGGCGCCCTGCGCTCAGGTGGTATTGTAGATTTTCACAAGGCATCTGAAATGCTCATCAATGAATTCAGAAGTGGCGCAATAGGACGCATAAGCCTGGAAACCCCTGAATTGATAGCGGCCCAAAAAACGATGAGCAACGCTGAAGATGCTTAACTTACCCCTGTCTAGCAGTAACGGTAACTAGCAATATCAAACTTCATCGTTCGATAAATGATGTATTGAAAAATTGTTTTTCGTAAGTTATTGATTTAATTGGCGCGCTCGGCGGGAGTCGAACCCACGACCTTTGGCTTCGGAGGCCAACACTCTATCCAACTGAGCTACGAGCGCTTGAGGTCGCGTAGTCTAGCAGCTTTATGCTTTCGCTTAAAAGTTTTAAATGGAGAAAACTGCAAAAAGACCGGTAATACTGAAGTAAGGGCCGTTTTGGGTTTATTGGTTTCAATTAGATGCTACCCACTACCAAGAAATCCAGGTCAGGTATGATTGAGTTTTGTAGGGTGCGCCGTGCGCACCGTTGAATTCCAGTACCAACATCAATGGTGCGCACGGCGCACCCTACATAATACCAGGCATCAATGAGTTACTGAGGAGGACTTTTAATCCATGGTAGTTAAGTTTTGCTGTGGTGGATGTCGAACATTTCCAGATTTAACGCTATACGCTCAGCAAATCAAGTTTTCGGAAAAGCTGTAACATGGTTTCATTGCTGATGAATGAAATGTTATACGGGTGTTCGCTGATGAGTTTCGGGAAATTTTTAGCAGCAGGCATAGCTTCAATTTTTTGAGCAATCTGTCCCCATAAAATTAATGTTGGCAGTTGTTGTTTGTGCTGTTGAATTTCAAATAGTAATTGGTTGACAAAGTTTGACCAGTATCTGGCTTCATGTACGGGTTTTCGATCCGGGTGTAATACCGGGGTGGCGTTGAATAATAAAAATCCTTTCTTCTGGAGAGCTGTAAATAGTTGATGAATGGTTGTGATTAAATATTGTTTATCCACTGTTGCGATAACTGATTGAGGTATTTTTCCATCGCCATCAGGTTTTATTAAACCTTCAGCCAGAAGAGCTGCTTTCATAATATTTCTTAGAGAAGTGGCCTTATTAACGCCTTTGCTCAATCCGTTATCTGACCATAGTTCTGTTACATTGGCATCGTAAAATGCTATGCCATTGGCCGATACTTTTCGGGGGTAGGGAGATTCGCCAAATAATATGTACCGGCAATTCTTTAAGTCTCGCTGAAAGGCTGCAAACACTTTATGCGGGCCGGGTAGCCATTGATCATCATTTATTAAACTTTGCAGGTAGTCCTGGTCAACAGTTTGTAACGCACTGTTTAACGGTTTAATCCATTCTTCATGAACAGACGATAAACTAAGAAGCTGCTGGATGGTTGCTTGATCGGACATCTAATTTTCAATTAATTGTTTAAGGCGAAATTCTGCGATCTTGCCGATTTGTTGAATACAACTATCAAATTCTATTTCTTTTGTGTTTTGTAAGCGAGTTTGCATGGCATCAAGAATGTCCTGGCGGCTAAGATTTTTTACCGCGATGACAAAAGGGAATCCAAATTTTTCTCTATACTGTTTATTCAGTGAACGCAGTTTTTGCAGTTCTTCACGGCTACAGTTGTTAAGCCCTGCAGCAGCCTGTTCATTTTTTGATTCAGTGGTTAATGTATCTTGCTGAGCTTCCTGTCCTGCCAGCTCAGGATGGTTGCAAATAAGAGTATGGCGTTGATGATGACTCGCTGCATTAACGAGGCTTTTCATCTTTACCAGTAGTGAGTCGACAGAGTCGAAAGGTCTTCCTGCACAGGCGAGTTCGGCCACCCAGGGTGAATGCTCGAAGATACTGCCCAGGGTGTTTATAAATTCAGTTGCAGAACAGTTATTTATATTTTGTATCGAAATAGACGGCTTCATGAGATTATAATTTTGCTACAAAAGGATGTTGCTGAATCCAGTGTCTGGCTATATCGTCCCGCCGGCATATCCATACTTTTTCATGAGACTGAATGTAATCAAGAAAACGTTGCAGAGCGGCAAAACGACCCGGTCGACCTGCAATCCGGCAATGCAATCCGATCGATAACATTTTAGGGCTTTGTTCGCCTTCTGCGTAAAGCACATCGAAACTATCACGTAGATAATTAAAAAAATGTTCTCCGGTATTAAATCCCTGGGTGGTGGCGAATCGCATATCATTCGTGTCGAGTGTATAGGGCACCACTAAATGAGGTTTTATGGTTTCATCGGGCAGGGTGACTTCTGTCCACAAAGGCAGGTCGTCACCGTAATAATCTGAATCATATAAAAAACCACCATGTTCAACGACCAGTGCTCTGGTATTCGGGCTATCTCTTCCGGTGTACCAGCCGGACGGGTGTTCGCCGGTTAAATTTTTTAGAATTACTATAGCCTGTTGCATGTGCGCGCGTTCAGTATATATATCGATATTCTGGTAATGTATCCAGCGCAGGCCGTGGCAGGCTATTTCATGTTTGGACTGTATTAAATATTCCGTTAATTCAGGGTGACGTTGCAAGGCCATGGCTACCGCAAATATGGTCAACGGCAGTTCGCGTTTTTCAAATTCACGTAAAATTCGCCAGGCTCCGGCTCTTGAACCATATTCATAAAGTGACTCCATGCTCATGTGGCGATCCGGATAGGCTTCGGCTCCGATTATTTCAGACAGAAACCTTTCGGAGTAATCATCATCATGCAGCACACAGCTTTCGCCGCCTTCCTCATAATTTAAAACAAACTGTACGGCGATTCGTGCATCACCGGGCCAGTTAGCATGAGGTGGATGCTGACCATAGCCGATCAGGTCTCTGGGGTAAGTTTGTGTCATTCGCTGAAAACCTCTTCCAGGTTAGTGGTTGCTTTTTGCGGTTTCATACTAAACATTTTTTCAAGATGTGAAAGGTGCTGGTTCATCAGTCTGACTGCTGATTCGCTATCACGCCTGGACAAAGCTTCAATAATTTCTGTATGTTCGTGATTGACACAGCTATGCGCCGGGTCTTCGCCAAGTTGTGACAGGATAACCAGGGGAGTGCGGTTAATTATTTCAATCAGAAACTCTTCGATAACTGAATTACCGGTAAGTTTTGCCAGCTCTTTATGGAAATCTATGGACCAGCGTAAGCTGAGCTTGTGATTACCCTGTTGATAGGCCAGTTGTTCTTTTTGCAGATATTTCTGCAAGTATCTAACCTCAATATCGGTAATTTTCTGACACAGAATTCGCATTACCGCCTGTTCAAGAATCTGTCGCGTGGAAAACAGGTCCTGACCATCTTTCAGGCTGGGGATGGCCACTTGTGCCCCTATATTTTGCTGGTGATCGACCAGTTTTTCATTGGTCAGACGAGTTAGAACCTTGCGTATCAAGCCACGTTTGACGCTGAAAATTTCGGCCAGTTTTAATTCACGTAGTCGTGTGCCAGGCGGTAATCGATTTTCGATAATCGCTTTTTTAATGTACTGAAAAACCGTTTCTTCCTGAGTCATAATGGCTTATATATGGTGCATTAAAGCGATTGTTAACAATATGATGCTTTATTGTTGACAATATTGTAGGCTAATGTCAAATAACTATTTCAGGGTGTTTGCAAAACAATGGGTTGTTTAACGACACATGTGCTGGATACGGCGAATGGCTGTCCCGCAGCCAATATTCGAGTGGAGTTATATAATCTGGATAATGGCCGATTGCTAATTAAAGAGTCACTGACTAATGCGGATGGGCGTCTGGATGAGGCATTGCTGGAAAATGACTTATTTATCAAGGGGCGTTATGAACTGGTGTTTCATGCAGCTGATTATTTTGTAGCCAGTGGTCTGCTATTACCTGACCCACCATTTGTAGAAGACGTGGTTCTACGCTTTGGCATTGCCGATAGCAGTCAGCACTACCATGTACCTTTACTGGTTTCACCCTGGAGTTACTCCACTTATCGTGGTAGCTAGTGCAGTGTCCTCTAGCGACCGGCAATCTGAAGTAGAAAATGTAATACGCTTCATTCTGTACGGCTCAATTATTTCAGTAGAAAATATCGATCCCTCGTTAACTGTGCTGCAGTATTTACGCGAACAATTATATCGAAGCGGAACCAAAGAAGGCTGTGCAGAGGGAGACTGTGGTGCCTGTACGGTGGTAGTCGGCGAACTTGTGGATGGTAGAATCAGTTTAAAAAGTGTGAATGCCTGTATCCAGTTTGTAGCCATGCTGCAGGGTAAAGTTCTATTTACCGTAGAGTCGCTTAAGGCTGGTCAGGGTAAGACTTTGCATCCGGTGCAACAGGCGATGGTGGATAGCCATGGTTCACAATGTGGATTTTGTACATCCGGTTTTGTGATGTCTCTTTTCGCATTATTTAAAACCACGGTAAACCCGGATCGCCAGCAAATTACCGATGCATTATCGGGCAATCTTTGTCGCTGCACTGGTTACAGACCGATAATCGATGCTGCGTTAAAAATGCACAATATCGATAATAAACAACAAGGCTGGATAAACCGTCCTGCACTGATTAAGCCGCAACCGGTTGATGATTATGAGCAGAGGGTAATTTATTTACTCGAAAAAATCCGTCCACAACACAGCCTGTATCTTAATCATTCAGGGAAAAATTATTATGCGCCGTTAACACTGAATGAATTAGCACAGCTAAGGCAGGATAAACCGCAGGCAACATTAGTGGCCGGTAATACCGATGTCGGTTTATGGGTTAATAAGCAGTTACGTGAACTACCTGATGTGATTTCACTGGTGATGGTTGATGAGCTAAAAACTATCCGCTCATCGGCAAGTGACATTACCATCGGGGCAGCAGTATCACTATCTGAAGCTTTTCAGGCCCTGGTTATTTATTACCCCGAATTAACAGATTTATTCCGCCGGTTTGCATCAAAACCGGTGTGCAATGCCGGAACACTGGTGGGTAATGTGGCGAATGGTTCACCGATTGGTGACTCGATGCCGATATTACTGGCTTTGCAGGCAGTGCTGATATTACGCAAAGGCAGTGTACAGCGTGAACTATCACTGGATAAGTTTTACCAGGGGTATCAGCAAAAAGATTTAAAGCCGGGTGAGTTTATAGAAGCTATTCGAATCCCTATAAATATCAACAATTACAAACTGGCCAGTTACAAGGTCAGCAAGCGCTATGACCAGGATATTTCAGCGGTCTGCGCTGCTTTTGTGATGGCACTGGATGAGTCTGCAAAGGTTGCTCATGTCAGGATCGCGTATGGTGGTATGGCTGCAATACCTGCACGCGCTAAACAAACAGAAAGAATTTTGTGCGGAAGACAATGGGATGAACAGGTTCTGACTGAAGCCAGGGAACAGCTGGCGCAGGATTTTTTTCCATTATCGGATGTCAGGGCTACATCGTCTTATCGTCAAAAAATAGCGCAAAACCTGTTAACCCGGTTTTACCTTGAAACGAAAGCACAACAATCGCCTGGCATTTTTCAATTACGGGATCTGGACGTGGTTTCATGATGAAATCTATCGCCCATGAATCTGCTCATTTACATGTCACCGGAGAAGCTACCTTTGCTGATGATATTCCTCAATTAGCAGGAACATTATTCATTGCATTGTTCATCAGTGAAAAAGCACATGCAAAAATTGAAGCTATCGATTTTTCAGCGGTTGAAGCTTCTGCTGGAGTTGTCTCTATCATAACCGCCTATGATATCGTGGGTGCTAATGACTGTGGCCCAATTATACAGGATGACCCGATTCTATCTGCTGACGAAGTAAATTATATCGGCCAGCCCATTTTTGCAGTAGTTGCGGATAGTTATTTAAATGCCCGCAAAGCCGTTAAAAAAGCGCACGTTACTTACCACGAGCTGGAAGCTGTGTTTGATCTGGATGAGGCTGATAAACGGCAGTCTTATGTATTGCCTCCCATGTTGCTGAAAAAAGGTAATACACAACAGGTATTTAACGAATCGGATTTACAGCTTGAAGGTCGTTTTAAAGTCGGTGGACAGGAGCATTTTTACCTGGAAGGCCAGGTTGCCTATGCGGTACCGCAGGAAGATGGTTGCCTGCATCTATGGTGCTCAACGCAGCACCCGACTGAAATGCAGCACCTGGTAGCACGCTGTTGCGGGCTGGACGCCGGTCAGGTGGTGGTTGAAATGCGTCGCATGGGTGGTGGTTTTGGAGGAAAAGAGTCACAGTCAGCACTGTTTTGTTGTCTTGCCTCTATAGCGGCACAGAAACTGAATCGGCCGGTTAAATGCCGACTTGATCGGGATGATGATATGCTGATTACCGGTAAGCGACATCATTTTAATTATGACTACCGGGTTGCTTTCAACGATACTGGAAAAATAAAAGCATTACAGTTAAAAATGTTGCTCGGTTGTGGCTATTCAGCAGATTTATCCGGACCGGTGGCGACCCGTGCACTGTGTCATGTCGATAATGCCTACTCGCTGCAGCAGGTAGATCTGAGTGCGATTTTCTGTAAAACCAATACGCAGTCGAATACTGCATTTCGCGGTTTTGGTGGTCCCCAGGGAGCTTTTGCTACGGAATTTATTATCGACAATATCGCAAGGTTGACAGGAATCGATGCGCTGGATGTGCGCAAAAATAATTTCTACGGTAAAACTGAAAATAATGTCACGCCGTATGGACAGATAGTTGATGATAACGTGATACATGAGCTGGTGGATGAGCTGGAAATATCTTCTGACTACCGTGCACGGCGTGAAGCGATCAGGATTTTTAATCAAACCTCTACGGTGATCAAAAAAGGTCTGGCATTGACACCGGTCAAATTTGGAATATCGTTCAACGTCGTGCATTTTAACCAGGCGGGTGCTCTGATACATATCTATACTGACGGCTCTGTCAGAGTGAATCATGGTGGAACCGAAATGGGACAGGGTTTGCATACCAAGGTAGCTCAGATAGTAGCGAATGAACTGGGTATCAGTACTAACTTTGTGCGGGCGACTGCGACGGATACCAGTAAAGTAGCGAATACATCAGCTACGGCCGCCTCGACCGGTTCGGACCTGAATGGTAAGGCGGCTCAGGATGCGGCACGGCAGATAAAAAACAGGTTGATTGATTTTCTGGCAGAGAAATACGCGGTAGAAAAAACCGCAATAATATTTATCAATGATGAGGTAAGAATTAATCAACAGACTCTGGCATTCAGGGATGTTATTCAACAGGCGTATGAATCCAGAATTCAATTATGGTCGGATGGTTTTTATAAAACGCCTGGATTGCACTGGGATAAAGATAAGCTCAGCGGGAGCCCGTTTTATTACTATGCCTATGGTGCTTCTGTTTCCGAGGTTGCAATAGATACCTTGACTGGTGAGTTTCGCCTGTTACGCGCCGACCTGTTACACGATGCGGGTAACTCGATTAACTATGGCATTGATATTGGACAAATTGAAGGCGCTTTTATCCAGGGTATGGGCTGGTTAACCACTGAACAGCTGGTGTGGAATGATGAGGGGAGATTGATGACGCATGCCCCTTCGACTTATAAAATTCCGGCGGTGAGTGATTGTCCTCCGGTACTTAATGTTAAGTTGTTTGAAAATAAAAATGTCAAAGATACTGTTATGCGTTCAAAGGCGGTAGGCGAACCGCCACTATTGTTGGGGTTTTCAGTTTTTTTTGCGATTCGAGATGCCATTTCCAGTGTATCGAATTATAAAATTAATCCCCCGCTGAATGCGCCTGCTACAGCTGAAGAAATTTTAAATGCAGTCGATTACTGTAACGGGTTTTCTGATGATTGAGTGGTTTCAGCAATTACAGGAAATGCTGCATAGTGATAACAGGCTGGTGCTGATTACGGTGGTATCTGTAAAAGGTTCCACACCCAGAGAAGCGGGTGCTAAAATGCTGGTCAGTGTGAATCGAGTCTGTAATACAATTGGTGGTGGTCACCTTGAATACAGGGCAATACAGATTGCCCGCAATATGTTGTCAGATGATATACCCGCTGCCAGTGGTATGCCTGGTGATTTGCAGAGGTTCACTTTAGGGGCTGGCCTGGGTCAGTGTTGCGGAGGTGTGGCTACATTATTTTTTGAAGTGGTGAGTCAGCAAAGTGGCTGGTTGAATGATGTCAGAAAGTTGTTATTGCAGCAGGTGGATTTTGTGCAGGTTATTGCTTTATCGAATACTGCCGAAAATACACGAGTCATGGTAACTGATGAAACAGTGATACCCATAAGCTTCGAGAGTGTGGCTATTACGAATGTCGCAAGAAGTATGCTGAAAAAATCGGAAAATACAGACATTATACGAGTTCAGGGTGTTGACTATGTCTTTGACCCAATAAAATATACAGACTTTACCATTTACTTATTTGGCGCCGGCCATGTTGGTGAAGCATTAGTCAGGCAGTTGGCTGAACAACCCTGTACTGTCAACTGGGTGGATAGCAGAGATGGTCAGTTACCTGAAAAAAATCCGTCTAATGTAATGGCTATTAATACTGATCTACCGGAAGCTGTCATTGATGATGCACCAGCGGGTAGTTATTTTCTGGTGATGACACATGATCACAGCCTGGACTTGAAACTGGCTGAACAGATCTTAAAAAGAGATGATTATCATTATTTCGGTTTAATCGGCTCGGTCACCAAGCGTAAAAAATTTGAGCATCGATTAGGGGATCGTGGTATTAATAAAAAACTATTACAGAAAATGACCTGTCCCATTGGTATCAGAGGAATCAATTCAAAACGACCCGCGGCAATTGCACTTGCGGTCATGGCTGAATTAATTCAATGCTATGAGCAGGCTTTGAAAAATAAAAAAAACCATATCCAGCAGTCAGTAAGTAGAGATTTTTTACAACTATGAATTCGACATCAACCTATCTATTAGAGCTGCAAGGTATGCGTAAGGCCTTCCCCGGTGTGTTAGCGACAGATAATGTTGATTTAAAAATAAAACCCGGAGAAGTGCACGCTTTACTGGGTGAAAATGGAGCCGGCAAATCGACCCTGGTAAAGATGATTTATGGGATATTAAAAGCAGATGCAGGCAGTATTTATTTTAATGGAAAACCCGTTGAAATAAATTCACCGGCTCAGGCTCGTGAATTAGGCATAGCCATGGTGTTCCAGCATTTCTCTTTATTTGATTCTTTGTCGGTGGTGGAGAATATCTCTCTCGGAATGGATCACGCCTGTAGTATGGATGAACTGGCAAATCAAATCACAGAACTGTCAAACCGGTATGGCTTACCTCTGGATCCCCAGCGTCATGTTTATACGCTGTCAGTGGGGGAGCGTCAACGTATCGAAATCATTCGTTGCCTGTTACAGAAACCTAAATTACTGGTGATGGATGAACCCACATCCGTTTTAACACCACAGGAAGTCGATAAACTGTTTATTACACTGAAGCGTCTGGCGGAAGAAGGACTGGCGATTTTGTATATCAGTCATAAGTTGAATGAGATCAAGGCGTTATGTCGTAACGCTACGGTTTTGCGACATGGTAAAAAAATTGATACGGTCGAGGTAGACGAAGAGAGTACACAAACTTTGGCGGCGATGATGATGGGCAGAGAATTAAAGGAGTTCAAGCATCCACGGAAATCAGAACCTGGTGAAATACGCCTTTCGGTGAATGATCCGCATATCCCGGCTGCCGATAAAACTGGTATATCACTGCAGATTTTAAATTTGACTGTAAGAGCCGGGGAAGTGGTTGGAATTTCGGGTGTTGCAGGCAATGGTCAGGATGAATTGCTGGCAGCCTTAAATGGCGAAAAGCGCAGTTCCCGGGCTGATAGTATCATTATTGAAGGCCGGGCTGTTGGCAGAATGGGGCCTAACGAGCGTCGTTTATCCGGGCTTGCCAGTGTTCCGGAGAAACGTCTGGGACATGGTGCTGTTCCTGATATGGACCTGGTTGAGAATGCATTTTTAACATCTTTTACACGATTAAGATTGATCAGGTATGGATTGATAGACAGGGAGAAAACAGTTGAATTTGCAAAAAAAATAATCAGAAACTTCTCGGTGAAAACGCCGGGTTCAGATGTACCCGCCTCAAGTTTATCAGGAGGTAATTTGCAAAAATTTATTATCGGTCGGGAGTTGATGCAAAACCCCGAAATCCTGATTGTTTCGCAACCAACCTGGGGAGTGGATGCGGGTGCCGCTTTAACCATACGGCAGGAGTTACGTGAATTAGCTGCTGAGGGGGCCGCAGTGCTGGTTATTTCACAGGACCTTGATGAATTACTGGAAATATCAGACCGCATAGGAGCCATTTGTGGTGGCCGCTTATCACGCTTTTATCCGACCAGTAGCATCACAACTGAACAGGTGGGGATGTTAATGGCCGGTGTTTGCCTGGAAGAAGGTATGCCGCATGTTGCCTGATATGATTAAGCGTCAAACACCTTCCAAAATGATGGTTTATCTGTCGCCGGTACTGGCGTTATGCCTCACCTTGCTGGCAGGGATTTTTCTGTTTCTGATTATGGGTGTGTCCCCTTTAGACGCTTTGCATGCTTTTTTTATAGAGCCTGTTTCCAGTTTATATGGGCTGTCTGAATTAGGTGTCAAAGCAACGCCGTTGGTTTTAATTGGTGTGGCTTTATCGTTGGGGTTTCGTGCAGGTGTATGGAATATAGGCGCCGAGGGGCAGCTGATTATCGGTGGGCTGTGTGGTGGAGCGGTGGCATTATACTTTTACCAGAAAACCGGGTTTTATATAATTCCATTAATATTACTGGCTGGCATAGCAGGAGGAATGTTGTGGGCCGCTATTGTTGCCTTTCTGCGCACTCAATTTAATGCCAATGAAATTCTTACCAGCTTAATGCTGAGTTATGTAGCCGGTCTGCTGTTGAATCTGATGGTGCATGGACCACTGAAAGATCCCGAAGGTTTTAATTTCCCAGAGTCTCGCATGTTGAGCGATTCGGCAATATTGCCTACTCTGTTTGAAGCTACCCGTTTCCATATCGGCGCGCTGATCGCATTGCTGGTAGTAGCAGTCGGCCGGGTATTAATTGCTAAAACTTTACTGGGCTATCAAATAAAGGTGATGGGCGATGCTCCTGATGCCGGAGAACATGCCGGCTTTAGTCGATCGCGGATTATCTGGATTACCCTGCTGATGAGTGGTGGTGTTGCTGGCCTTGCTGGCATCATAGAAGTCTCCGGACCTATTGGTCAGTTACTGCCTTCAATTTCACCGGGTTATGGTTTTACCGCGATCATAGTTGCCTATGTAGGACGATTGCATCCGCTAGGCGTTTTGTTTGCTGCCTTATTACTGGCGTTAACTTACCTTGGGGGGGAAGAGGCACAGATGATCCTGAATTTACCCGTTGCCGTGACCGGTGTGTTTCAGGGTTTATTACTGTTTTTTCTGCTGGCCAGTGATGTGCTGATTCATTACCGGTTGCAATTTAAAAAGAGGCTTACAGTTGAAACGGTGGTGAAATCATGATGGAACTGTTTATACCAGCGATTCTTACCATAATTACCGCTGCAACTCCTCTATTGTTTGCTGCTCTGGGCGAGCTGGTGACTGAGAAATCCGGCGTGTTGAACCTGGGCATTGAGGGCATGATGGTGATTGGAGCAATCACCGGTTTTGTAACCGTGCATCTGACTGGAAGTGCCACCCTGGCTATTCTGGCAAGCCTGCTTGCAGGGGCTATCATGTCATCGATTTTCGCTGTGCTGGTATTGAAGTTGCATGCGAGTCAGGTTCCAACAGGTTTGGCTTTAACTATTTTCGGCATTGGACTGAGTGCGTTAATCGGGCAAAGCATGATCGGGGTTGCATACCAGGGGTTGCCGGTTATTTCTATTCCTGTTCTGTCCTCAATCCCGGTTCTGGGAGAGTTGCTTTTCAAGCACGATATACTGGTGTTTATGTCAATTGTGATGGTTGGAGCAGTCATGTGGTTTTTATACAGAACCCGCTACGGCCTTATTTTACGTGCGGTAGGTGACTCTCACGAGGCTGCCCATGCAATGGGTTATCCGGTCATTAAAATACGTTTTCTTGCTACTCTGTTTGGTGGTGCTATGTCTGGAGTGGGTGGTGCCTATTTATCATTAGCTTATTCACCATTGTGGGTTGAACAGATGACAGCAGGGCGTGGCTGGATAGCGTTAGCACTGGTAGTGTTTGCTACCTGGAGGCCGGGTCGTGTGTTACTGGGTGCCTACCTGTTTGGCGGAATCACTATCCTGCAATTACATGCACAGGCTCTGGGTATAGGTGTACCATCACAGGTAATGTCTATGCTGCCTTATCTGGCTACGATCATCGTGCTGGTCATTATCTCCAGTGACCGCTCACGAATTAAATTAAATTCACCGGCCAGCCTGGGTAAGTCTTTTCATCCTAGCAGGTGATAAATGAGAAAAATCTCTAAAATATGACGAAGGTCTGGTTTTTACTCAAAACTTGTTAGGAAGTCGTGAAATACGGCCTGGGTGATCATGAAATACTATTGTTAACAGAATAAATGATGTATTGTTGAAAAAAAATTCAGAGTTTAATAATTTGTGGCCAGGGCTTTAATACTTTCCACATTTTGGCAAGCTGTTGATTAAATTGGTTGCTCAGCGTTATCAAGTTGCTGCATCATTCTTATTACAGAAATCTTATAAAGCATAAATACACCTGATTTCAGGTGAATTTATACAAACACTTATCTCAAGGTGATTTTAATGAAGATGTTTTTTCTGGCTCTACTCCTAATTATAAATACTCAGGTTTTTGCAAAAGACTGGGGTGGCGAACAGGAGGCCAATGTTGACAGGCTTATTCTGGATTTTTCTATAGATAAGGAAAATAAATTTCATCCCGATATATATTTACCTTTTTCATTGAGTGATGAATTATCAGCTGCGATCTCTTATCACACGACCGCAGACTATGAAAAAGAAAAAATTGAAAACATTGCGGACAGTGAAAACAATATAGAAATTAAATATAGCACCCTTAATATTTATCCAGTTCTATGGAAATTTGAAGGTGACGTACTAGGCCTGGATATCGGGGTAATAGATATTGATAAGCAGGAGTCAGGTTTTGGAAAAGTCTCAGGGCAAACTATTAATTTTATTAGTGATTTAACAATTCAGGCAATAAAACCAAGCCTGTTTTACCGCTTTAATCAGCTGAAGGATAAAGATAATGGCGTACTTTACAGTTTATCAGTTAGCCCTTTTTCACAACTAAGTGTTTCTCAATCTACCGTATTTAGTGGCGATGTAAATGCATCAGGTTCCGCTGATGGTAATACTGACTCCAGTTTTTCAATGCGTGCTGAAGTCGATGGCAGGCATCAGTTTTCCTCGGGACTTCAGACCTATTACGATTTTCAATATGAATATCTTCCTATGGAGTATACCCTGGATATACTCGATTCAAATGGCCTGTTTACCAATGAATCATTTGATGTAGTTGAGCATATATTTAAAGCTTCATACAAAATCAAACTTAATATGAATCTGTTTTATGGTTTAAGTCCGGTAGTAGGAATTAGTTATGAAAAAACAAATGGTGAAGAAAGAAATGCTGGTGATAGTTATAGTTACGAACGTTACCTGCTGGTGTTTGGTATAGAACGTTAAAATTCTGATCAAATAATTTAGTCCGGCAAACCAGGTATTTCGTAAAATGACAAATAAAATTTTCAAATCAGTTCTTACTTGTATAGTTTTAGTGAATTTTACAGGTTGTGGTGGCGGTTCAGGCACATCACCTGCTAATTCGACACCTGAAGTCAGTAATACTAATAATAAAACAATTTATTTTGAATCTGACTTTGATGCAGATAGTACGTTGAGAGTGAATGAAAATGGTGTCGCAATATTTTCATTAGATAATACATCCGAGCTTGTTGAGCGAATCCCGTTTACTATTTTACTGGCTGGCGAATATGAGCTTTGCCTGGAAGATGCTGACAATATTCTGG
>CALCSG010000184.1 GCA_937894085.1 uncultured Gammaproteobacteria bacterium
TCTGGTACGGATAAACAAGGCCATATTGAAGCGTGACGAGGCCGAGGAACAGCTTCATCTTTTATTGCAAACCACAGCGGAAGGGATCTACGGCATCGATAAGGAGGGAAAAACAACCTTTGTTAACCCAGCGGCTGCTCGCATGCTCGGGTATACAGCAGAGGAGTTGATCGGTCGGGGTAGTCATCCATTGATACACCATTCGCATCGTGACGGCTCTAGTTACCCGGTTGAAGAATGCCGGATGCTCGAGGTATTAAAGAGCGGTGTTTCGCAGACGGTGAATGACGAAGTGCTGTGGAATAAAAATGGAGCCTCTTTCCCCGTAGAGTATTCCAGTACACCCATTATTCATAATAGCCAGGTAGTCGGTACCGTGGTTAATTTTCGTGATATTAGTGAACGTAAGGAAGCTGAGAAGCAGATCCATATGTTGTCACAGGCCGTCGAGCAAAGCCCTGTATCGGTAGTCATTACCAACCTTAAGGGTGATATAGAGTATGTAAACAGCGCTTTCAGCAGAGCAACCGGTTACAGTGCCGACGAAGTGAAGGGTCAGAATCCGCGCATCCTGCAATCTGGGAATACACTGCAAACTAACTATGAAGACCTTTGGCAAGCTTTAACCAACGGCCGATCCTGGCAAGGGGAATTTCAGAACTGTAAAAAGAACGGTGAAACTATAGTTGAGCGCGCCTATATTGCTCCAGTCATAGACAGTTCTGGAGTAACAACTCATTATTTGGGTGTCAAAGAGGATATTACTCTACACCGGCAGCAGGAAGAGAAAATCCTGCATCAGGCCAATTATGACAGCCTTACCGACCTGCCAAACCGCTTTCTGACGATGGATCGCCTGGCACAACTGATCAAGGAAGCGCAACGCACCGAAAAACTGGCCGCCGTGCTATTTCTTGATCTCGATGATTTTAAAACCATTAATGACACCATGAGTCATGAGGTGGGTGACGAATTACTGATAAAGGTGGCGAAACGATTACGTGACTCGGTGCGAGATGGCGATACGGTCAGCCGTTTGGGGGGCGATGAGTTTATTGTCTTGATGGGAAATTTAAGTACGGCAGACGATGCCTATCCGGTGGCAGAAAAACTGCTGGATAGCTTCCGCAATACCTTTCTGCTGGGTGGGCAGGAAAAGACCGTCACCGTCAGTATTGGGTTGGCCATCTTTCCGTATGATGGTCAGACCCCGGCGGAACTATTGCGCAACGCGGATAGCGCCCTGTACCTGTCAAAGTCGCAGGGGCGTAATACCTATAACTATTATACGGATACAATGACTCAAGGTGTTTCCAGGCGGGTGCAGATAGAAGAGCAATTGCATGGAGCGCTTAAGCGTAATGAGCTTAAGCTTGCCTATAAACCCGTCATTGAAATTGGCAGTAACAAGGTGGTGGGCGCCGAGGCAGTACTGCGTTGGCATAATTCTGTTCTGGGTGAGTTATTGCCGCATGAGTTTCTTTCTATTGCCGAGAAATCGGGTCAAATTTTTGCTATTGGGCAGTTTGTGTTGAATCAAGCGCTGTCAATGGTTACTAATCTGCAGCGTCCTGATTTCAGGATTGGTATTAATTTGTCCCTCTACCAGTTTCGTGATCCAGCTCTTCTGCATCAAATCGAAGAGGCGCTGCAACGTGCAGGGGTTTCACCTACATCACTTGAGCTGGAGATCACTGAAGCCGTGTTGATGGGGGGGGGGTATGAAAGCTTAAACGGTATTCTTACTGCTATAAGTGAATTGGGAGTGGGTCTATCCATGGCTAATTTTGGCACGGGTTATTCATCGCTTTGTTATTTACGATGCTCCCCATTTTCCATGCTGAAGATAGATCGTAGTTTGATTGATGGGTTTAGCGAGGGTAAAGCCGATATAGCGCTGGTCAATGCGGTTATATCAATGGCTCACAGCCTGGAAATGAAGGTTGTAGCTACCGGGGTAGAGACACAGGCACAGTTAGCGCACCTGGCTGCACAAGGCTGTGATTTTGCACAAGGCAGCTTTATTAGTAAGCCGATATCGGCCGCTGAAATGAGCCGGTTAATGGAGTCTGAATTTGAAGAACTGATCGTTTAATCTGTGGATGCAAGCGGAATCTTCTAACCGTGAAGTCAGCGCTGTAAACGCTGGAAGAAGTTGCAACTTCTGTCCTTTAGGTATGAAGCATGTATAGCGGCTAACCGGTTCCCCGGTTAGCCTTTGTTGCAGTTTTTATTAAGCCCGATAGACTGCAGGCCAAATTCTATCGTTATTTGTATAAGTATTATATGTAACAGTGTTATATGTACTGGGTGTACA
>CALCSG010000185.1 GCA_937894085.1 uncultured Gammaproteobacteria bacterium
CGCTGATTAAGAAAAGTGGGATTGACCTGGATAGTCTGCTGGAGAAAGTCGGGAATCACTTCTGTGTTGATGTTAAAGAATTGAAGTCGGGAAGCAGATCACGAGACATTGCAAAGGCCCGTTCAGTTCTCTGCTGCCTTGGAGTTCGGAATCTTGGATTAACCTGCGTCACGAAGGCTACAAAAAGCTGGATCAGTTCAAGGTCATCTCTGGTGAAAATGAATGAAGAGGTGTAGAATAACCACTTGCACGCTGACCGGCTATATCGTGCGAATTTAAGCAAATACTTTGCATACTGCAACTTTTCATCTTTTAGCCATTTTATAGGTTCCCGCCGCCGTCAGGTGAAGCGGGGCGTTATGTGTCGACCACAAAGATCGAGGTGATTTTATGTATTACATAGTTGAAACCGACAAATCATTCCACCAAGCATCGGCAGACCTTGAATCAGCGGTTAAACGTCATGGCTTCGGGGTACTGCATGTCCACGACCTAGGGACCACGCTTCGTGGTAAAGGCATTGCATTTGATGAGGAGTGCAAGGTTTTTGAAGTCTGCAATCCGGGGCAAGCTGCAAAAGTTCTATCAACCGATATGCGCCTGAACATGGCGTTGCCATGTCGTATATCAGTGTTTACGGACAAAGGCAAAACGAGGATTGGCCTTATTCGGCCAGTGCAAATGCTTTCAGCGCTATCTCAGGATGCATCGTTGGTTCAAGTCGCCAAAGAGGTTGAGGAAAAGACCATCCAGATGGTTGACGAGGCGAAATGAACACTCGCCACATAACCTTTTAGTGCACCGGACGCTCGAAATCTCGCGCCGGTGACCAAATCGTAGCCTGAGCATACCACACGATTTACGCAATTTGCACTATCTGCTATCTATATGGAATTTCATGAAATTAAACGTTCCAAAAAATCAAAACATGGTGACATTGGTATGTAATCACAAGCTTTGACAGCCACATGATTGATGGGATATTCTCAATGCATCACTGAATTCCAAAAATAGGATTTACCACAATATGCAGCGCAGCGTGCTGACTTGAAAATTGACGACAGACCATTACATCTGAAAAATGCGTATTTAGCTGATCGATATTCCAGTGGGTTTATGCTATCATCACCAATGTGATTTTTATCTTTACCATTATCTGATCAGTTCAGTTTCTGATAAACAATTGACCATGGATACATCACCTTTATTCTTAAAACAAGTTGCGGTCGTAGCAAATGAACCTTTGGAGAAAGGAGCGGCACCATGGACGACAGATTAAGTAGGTTTAAATTTTGTGACACGTGGCTTTATCCATATTTAGACAGAGTTTTTTCGCGCCTCCCAGAAAATCTAAGAGAGGAAATCTTAAATAACGAGGGTTTCCAAGTCATATCTGATGCTACCCTTCCCGATGTCTGCGGTCATTGCCTTCACTTTGATCAACCGATAGAATTCCTTATTTACCTCAACCCAGCGCTGGTCAAGCAACCAGATGTGCGATTGGAGTGCGGCATTGCTATGGAGTTGGCCAATTACGTGGCGATTAAAGAAGATTGGAGTGGCGATGAACAACGAATTCAGGAGCTATTAATTAACTGGGGTTTCGAGAACGAAGTCAATGCGGTAAGTTTTTGTAACGCTGTTGCTCAATCTAAGGCCTTCAAGTCCGGTTACGAATGGGCCTGTAAACAGAGCGAAGACTACCTAATGCTCCATTTCGGTATTTATTATGACGAATGGGACAAAAAGGGCTTAGTACGGATGTCAAAAGACCTATTGGAGAAGCTCCGCACCCAAGTCGATTCGAAACGCCTTCTCCCAACTGTATCAACCCAGGAAGAAAAAAGCCTACCAGAAGGGGTTTCTTTAGACGTGGTTCTTATCGAAGGTATTATGGCGGCGGTAAAGGAAATGAAGCTACAGAGTAAGTGAAATTCAGCAGATCAAAACCAAACCCGTTCACAACGACCTTGCACTATCCCCGGGAAAGCGAAATGGGACGAAGG
>CALCSG010000186.1 GCA_937894085.1 uncultured Gammaproteobacteria bacterium
AGAGCTATGAATACTTATATCGATAATTCGAAAAATTTACTGTTCTTTCCTGTAAACTCTGTACGATATTTTTTAAGGATAATATTTGTAGAAAATATAAATTTTAAATTTACTTAAATAGCTCTGTATGAAAACCATGTAATGTCGTCATTCCCGCATGCTTTTAGCGGGAATGCATAAATAACGAAGTTAAAACTTTAAAAAGTGCCATATCTGTAATGAATTCCGCCTAAAAAAATGCCAGAATGACTATGGTTTCGGTATTTAGCCCTTTTACATGTCTTTCATACAGAGCCATATTAGTTTAAATAGTCAGCCCTGCAAAAAGAATTCAGTTCTATCACATTATACAAATACATATTTTGATTTCTACGATACCAGGCATGGATAAGGAACCGTTTTTGATGCTGTTGATTTTAACTAAAGCTACCGGTAGTTCAGAGAACAATAGTGTTTGTTTGAAAACCCACAGCCATAGTCCAGTTATGGAGCCCGGTAATGGCTATTAAATCTATTAGAAAACTCTGGCCCCTTTTTGTTGCTATGGGTTTTCTTATGCTAGGGAATGGATTGCAGGGAACTCTAACTGGATGGAGAGCCTCCTTCGAAGGTTTTTCTCCGCAAACAACCGGTTTAATTATGACTTCATATTATGCCGGTTTCCTCGCCGGGTCATTGCTAACCCATTATATTGTGCGCAGCGTAGGCCATATTAGAGCATTTGCTGCACTAGCCTCTCTGGTTTCTACCGCAGTTCTGGTTCAAATACTTGTTATTTCGCCCCCGACCTGGTTTTTGATGCGTTTAATTACCGGGTTCTGTTTTGCTGGTATCTACGTCATTGTTGAAAGCTGGTTAAATGGTAGTTCCACTAATAAAACTCGTGGAAGAATTTTATCATTTTATATGTTCATCTCTTACGCAGGTCTCGCCAGTGGACAATGGCTAATGAACGTAGCAGACCCATCCGGCGTTAACCTGTTCATTCTGTCTTCAATTTTACTATCAGTAGCACTGATCCCTGTTTTAATTACCCGCATAGAAACACCGCATACAGGGACCGAACATAAATTATCGATAAAACAACTCATAAAATTCGCTCCCGCAGGTGCTTTGACCATATTAGTTATAGCTATAGCCCACGGCGCCATGTTTGGTATGGGAACAGTATTTGCCATTAAAGCAGGCATGAACGTCACTCAAATCGCCCTGTTTATGAGCTCATTCATCGCCCTGGGAGCTCTATCCCAGTGGCCTTTAGGCTGGTTATCGGATCTCATTGATAGACGCCTGATTATTCTATTTTCATGCATAATTATTTCTATAATCTGTTATTTTTTGCCTCAGATTGATCCAAAAAATATGACTTTTACGATACTCTTTGCCATACTCGGAGCCTTATCCCCACCCATCTACTCTATCGCCGTGGCTCATACCAACGACCGCCTCGAACCCAATCAAATGATCAGTGCCAGCAGCACCTTGATCCTGCTGTTCGGAATCGGTTCTACTCTTGGCCCAATCAGTTCCGGTTATGTTATGAGTAGCTTCGGTATACAGGGATTTTTTCTACATATTGGAATAGCCCATTTATTTATTGTGGCCAGCTTGACTTATTTTATTTTCCGGCGAAATGCAGTTGCTGAAGAAGATTTAACCCACTATCAGATGGTCCCACCAAGAGCCACATCAATAGCTATGGAAGCTGTCGCACAGGAAGCAGAATTATCTCTATTAACCGACACTATTAAGCCAAATGATAAGGCAGAGCTATAACTACGGTTACAGCCTGTGACCATAGCAATCGTTCATCATCCATCAAAATCAGGATTATACAGAGGGTAGTTAGCCACCCGATAAGCGCTCTACAAGATCGAGTACTCTTTTCAATTCAAGTTCATACCTGTCTTTAAGCAATGCTACTTCCTGTTCTGGAGCTTCAGTTTTAATCGCCTGCTCCAGCTCAGCCGACACAGCCTGTAAATCTACCAGCCCCAGTGTCCCTGCAGACCCCTTAGTCGAGTGAACGAGGCGACGGGCATCTTCACGCTGTCCTTTTTCCTGCAATTTTTCAAGTTCCTGTACGTTACGCATGTTTAAAGTTTGAAATTTCTTTATCATTCTGATGAACATGGCCAGGCTACCTGTTGCACGTAATCCCAGTTGCATATCGAGACCCGGAAAACTGGTCAGGGTTTTGAGCTGAGCAAATTCAATATCGGCGTTACTTTCTGCCTGTCTGCCAGGGTAACTCTCATTTACTATCTCAGATAGATCAGCGGCAGGTTTCTGTTCCGGTGGTTGAATTGAAACACGAGGTTTCGGTAACCACCTGATCAACGTCTCAAACAATGCAGCCGGATCAACCGGCTTGGAGGTAAAGTCATTCATTCCTGCCGTAAAACAGGCTTTCCTGTCTTCCGCAAACGCATTCGCTGTCATGGCAATAATAGGTAACTGGTTGAATGCCGGAAGTTGGCGGATCTGGCGTGTCGCTTCCAGCCCATCCATAACCGGCATTTGCATATCCATCAATACCAGTTGACAGCCCATATCCCGCTTCAGTTTTTCTAATGCCTCTGCACCATTATCGGCGGTAACAACCTCTAATCCGATGCTTTGCAATAATTCTACCGCCACTTCCTGGTTGATCGGATCATCTTCTACCAGCAACAGTTTGCTGCCCTGATAATTCTGCTTCAGGGAGGCTTCAATTTCCTGCTGGGAAATTGGTTGTGATTGTTGAAGGCTGCTGGATTCACCTTTGCTAAAAGGAATTGTAAACCAGAAACGGCTGCCTTTACCGGGTTCACTATCGACTCCAATACTGCCGCCCATCGCCTCTACCAGTCGTCTGGATACGGCCAGGCCCAACCCGGTTCCACCATGGCTACGCGTTATTGATGAATCTGCCTGGTCAAAAGCTGAAAATAAGCGCTGCCCGGCATCCGCGTTGATGCCAATACCCGTATCGGTTACTTCAAATAACACTACGGCAGTATCTCCACTGTCCGATTCCAGACGAGCCTGCAGGTTGACAGTCCCACTTTCGGTAAACTTGATTGCATTTCCGGTAAGGTTCACCAGGATTTGAGTCAGACGGGTTGGATCGCCCAGAAGGTTGTCCGGCAGAGGATCCGTCTGAGCCGTGAGGTAAAGCCCCTTAACCCGCGCCTGTTCAGACAAAATCGAAATGGTATGACCAGGCAGACTCTCTATTCGCAAAGGCACCTGTTCAAGCTCAAGCTTGCCTGCGTCAATTTTTGACAGGTCGAGAATATCGTTAATCAGCGTTAGTAAATGTTGACCCGCGTGCTGAATTTTATCGATTTTATCCTTGTGTCTGTCAGAGACCTGATCACGCGCTAATAGATGACTCAGGCCAATAATTGCATTTAACGGGGTGCGTATTTCATGGCTCATATTAGCCAGAAAGTCAGCTTTGGATTGTGAAGCAGCTTCCGCGGTTACCTTTGCTTTAGTAAGCAGCCTGTTCGCTTTATCAAGTTCTTCAGTGCGGGTCGCAACGAGCTCTTCAAGGTGAAGCCGGTAATTATTTAACTCTCCCTCTATAGCTTTACGCTCAGTGATATCCTGGATAGTGCCCATAACCTTGAGTGGGTGTCCGGATTTATCGTAAGTCAATTTAGCCCGTGAATTAATAATTCTTTGCGGGAGGCCATCCCCGGGATTAATCATATACTCAAGATCATACGGTTGTTCGAGCTCGATCAGCTGAGCCAGCGACTTTTGAACTGTTGCACACTCTGGAATACAGGCGTAAATTTCATCAACTGGCATTTCGCCATCGTGAGGTGGTGAAATCCCGTAGATACGGAAACTTTCTTCGGACCCCCATGTTTTGCCAGTCTTTATGTCATATTCCCAACTACCAATATTACCGATTTCCAATGCCTGCTTGAGTCGTTCCTGGTTACGCTTAAGGTCAGTCAGGTCGAGGCCGAAGGCCCAGTTATGAGTACCGGTAGAAACATAACCCCATTGAATCGTTTTAACCGATCCATCCTTGCAGGTAACTTCAGTCTCCATGGGCTCAATAGCTGATTGCTGTTGAATAGCCTTTTGGACCTTACTGTTCCACTCTGCAGACACCTGATTGCGATAGTTAAAATCAGGGTAGGCAAGCGGCCACCAGTCTGCCACGCCAGGTACCTCGTCCAGGGTATAACCGAATAATCTGGAGAAGTTCGGATTTATATATCCAGCAACCTGATCAATGCCTGAAGAGGCATAAATAGCTAACGGAGAAATTTCTGCCATTTGCCTGAAGCGCTTTTCGTTGGTTTTGAGCTCTAAGTCGGCTTTTTTCTGTTCGGTAATATCTGATGCGGTAAAGGTCACACCCATAGCTGTGTTGCCGTGTTCCAGTTCAGCCGAACTCAACAATACGTCCAGAAAATGACCATCCCTGTGCTGCATTTGTACGACCACTTTGCCCTTTCCCTGTTGTTTAATCTGTTTATATTTTTCGCGTCCACTGCGTTCAAACTCTTCGTCACTCGGGTAGACCATGCGCGAACTTTGACCCATCAACTCATCTCTTGAATAGCCCAGCATACTGCAAAAGGTGTCGTTGACCTGTTTGAATTTTCGCTCAATAACCATCCCGATTCCGATGGGTGCCGCCTGCAAAATGCTGGATACTTCATGATTTCTTTGCTGCAGCTCTTTTTGCATTCGCAAAATACGTACAAATGCTTTGATACGTATAACAAGTTCACGATCGCCAATAGGGCGCAATAGATAGCCATCACAACCGGCCTCAAGGCTCGCCAACTGGTCCTCGGTAGAGTGTCGTGCAGCATATGCCATGACCACAAAGGTATTCTTCAGAGCAGAATCGGCCTTGATCTTGAGACATGCATCGAGACCATTCATTTCCGGCATTTCCCAGTCCAGCAGGGCCAGATCAGGATGCTCTTTTTTGGCCAGATAAAGTGCCTGAGCACCATTGGCAGCAGTTAGTGTGGTATATCCTGCTTTTTGTAGTACACGGGAAGTGCCAAGCAAAATGTCAGGGTCATCACCCGCAATCAAGATTCGAATGGGTAAGCTACCGCTCTCTGTTGACTGTGTTGAATTGGTGGAATTAATGCTCATTTATATAATTCTATGTTTGTTCTTTTACAGCATTCACTACGGCAATCCAGCTTGCGGGAAAACGTGATTCATCGACCATCCATTGCTGTAAATTAACCTGATCGATAGTAATTAAGCCTGTTGCATATGGTGTTATAACTCATTGATTTTAAAAGAGCTTAGTTTTAGAAAAAAGCTCTATAAGTCTGTTGCAAAAATTCTCACTCTTTTTGAGTAATTAGAAATCAGTATGCCCCCGCTTAAAATAAGATTCAACAACTCGAGGAGATAAACTCTCATTACTTTAGCAAAAACTGTATGACAGCATCATAATTGAAACAAATTACTCTGACTTGATCACCATAAAAGCTGTCGCTGCTATAAAAAGGTTGGCCATTAATTTGCTGTCATAAATTGGCCATTCATTTGTTTTAATCTTATAACCCGTCATTAAGAGTTTTACAGTTAACACCTTCTTACCCGTTGCAGTCTTTTCTGAAAGGCTGCAGGCTTTGCCTCTCAAGTGTGGCGTTTGCAGCCGTTCAGGTATGCTTATGTTAACGAGTACAAGGTGCCAGAGATCCGGATGCTCATTTTTATGGCCGAATTGCACGTATGAGAGCACCTTTCGTACTTTCAGATGTTTTATATTCAGTTAGTTCTACAATCTCAGCATTCAAAAATCCCGCTTTAGATATTATTTTTAGTAAAGTATCAGGCGGTAACGTCCCTTTAACGCAATCAGCCCAGGACCCTGCATTGGATTCAGTAGTGCAACCGTTCTCTGATTCACGGATCATGTCCGCAATCTGCAAGCGACCACCGGGCTTTAATACGCGATACAGTTCCTGGAATACCTTGTCTTTATTTTCAGCAAGATTAATTGAACCATTGGATATAACAACGTCAACAGAATTGTCCGAGATCGGTAGACTGATAATATCTGCCTCATAGAACTCAATGTTATCCAGTTCAGCTAGTATGGCGATTTTTCGAGCCTTACTAATCATTGCTGGAGTGCAGTCAACACCGAGAACTTTACCCGTGTCACCAACATGCAAAGCAGCTACACAAGCGTCCGCGCCTGCACCACAACCAACATCTAGCACAGTATGTCCTGGGCAAATTTTGCCGAGCTTGAATGGATTGCCTACGGCTGCTGCTGATTCCCATACAATGTCAGGCAGGCGATTTAGCCACTCATCAGAATAACCTAATTGTTGAGCATTGGCCTTACCCTTGCTCCAACCAAAATTAAATTCTGGTTGTTCAGCCAATTTCGAATATAGCGCAATTAACTCTGACTGATGATTAGAACTGCTACATGAGTTCATAGTTTAGCTCTTTCTATTTCCTGATTTACAAAATATAGCGCCGTAATGATAAGGTCCAACATCTACAACTTTTTCCAGTTTAAACCCAGCAAGCTCGACATGCACTTTAACTTCTTCTGGTTCCATCCGCATGTTGGTATCAGGTCCTCGCGGTTGGTCCAGTACCATTGTTGTTTCTCTGGGAAGTGGATACCAGTTGATAACCGCAAAATGCCCATCCGGTTTAAGCGATTCGTGTACTGCTTCAGATAATGCTCTTTTATCTGGTACACCGTGGAATGTATTAGCGATAAAAACAAAATCTACAGGCGCTGTAATTTGTGTTGGCAACTCGCGCGCATCACCCAAAATCGCGTGAAAATTTGAACTACCATGGCAGGCATTCTGAGCTTCGCAGAGTAAATCCACATCCAGATCGACAGCCCATACCTTACCCGGACATACAATTTCACACATTGGCTTTGTGAAATATCCGTCACCACAGCACAGATCAACGACGTTAATACCCGGTTCTATACCAATGCTTTTTAAAACGGTTTTTGGATCCGGCCATAACTCATGCCACCAATCGCTATCAGGCATCAAGGTTGCGGGAAACAGTTTAGCTTTTGACATCACATCGCTCCTAAAGTTGACAGGTTGATCAAGTTACATCATCATATGTGAAACATCACATATAAATATATACACATATGAGTATTTACACATATAGATGTAATGAAGTCAAGCGCATGAGCGAGCTGCTTAAACTATTATCGGAACCCAACCGATTAAAGATTCTGTGTAATCTTGGTCTGGAATGCCGACCCGTTACAGAGATTGTGAATGAAACAGGCTTAAGCCAGACCAATGTTTCATTTCACCTTAGATTGTTACGCGAGGCAGGACTGGTCAGACCCGAAAGGCATGGTAAATTCATATATTATTGCCTGCCCGATGCCGGCCTGCTCGAACACCTGGAGCACTTACGGTTATGGGTGCAACAATTGGACGAAAAACGCTAAATGGATAAGGTCAAACCGGTTTTACTGTTCTTAGCCGAAGGGTTTGAGGACCTTGAAGCTGTCTCGATTCTGGATATTATGGGCTGGACTGAGTATCGGAAATGGGTGCCGACGGTTAAAGTAGTCACCACGGGTTTCCGGGAGCAGGTGCATAGCCGCTTCGGTTTAACACACCAAATAGACATGCTTTTTGATCATATTAAAACTCAGGATTATTCTTCGTTAGCGATTCCAGGCGGGTTCCACAGTCATGGTTTTGATGAGGCTTATGATGAGCGGTTACGTGAGTTATGCCGCCAGTTCCATGCTCAACAGAGTTGGATTGCTACTTTTTGTGTCGGCATATTGCCAGTCGCTGAGTCAGGTATTTTACAGGGGGTGAAAGCAACCTCTTATCCTTACAGCAGCCAACACGACAACATTAGTCGCCTAAAATCATTAGGTGCGACGGTCCAAAAAGAACCACTGGTGATTGATAAGAGAATCGTCAGTTGCAGGGGGCCGGCGAATTCACTCGACGTATCTTATGCGCTACTAAAAGCATTAATTGGCGAATCTCCTTGCCGCGAAGTAAAACGACTCATGTGTAGAACTGAATGTTTGTCAGAAGGTATGTAACAACCGCTAACCTTTTCTTTATTTATAGAAGCATCATTTAGGTCACTACTTTATTTTGGTTTTTTTCTTTGATTTCCGCCTAGGCCATAGGTTCGTAAATACCTATACCTGTAACGAATAACTGCAGAGGCTCCAGGTTAATGGAATTGTAATGAAGAGCTTATTTCTAATCCAGGCATGAACGACTGCTAAGTCCACCGCCTGTGTGAAAACTACTCAATGGTGGGGAATATTTCTACTTTATCCATTTTTTCCGAGTTTTACACACCCTGGATCCACTGCTGTCATTCTATTGATTTGTTTCCGGAAAATGAAATACCTGTTAACCCGGAAACTTGTTGGTTCCAGGTAGCTATACCTAATTGCTAATAATAAAGTCGTAAAATGGACCTTTAAACTATAAACGTTTTTTATACGTAGTTAGATTTACCCAGCAAATGAATTCTAGATTATACAATTAAATTAGTCAGCTATGTCCATTCTACGGTTATTGCCTACAGCCTGTAAAGAATGGCGGCTACCAGCCACTTAGCTCCTATTCACTATGACCCATGCTAACGACTTGTATCGTTAATACCTGTCGTTCCGGTCACCAGTCTCAGTTGCCAAATAATAGCCAGTTATGTGGATTTCTTTTTTTCGTGTAGACCGAGCCCTTAGCTTTTCATCATCAACTGCTTTGAACGTGCATAAGCTCTGGCTTATCACTGACAACAAACATCTAACGAAAGCTTAGAGGAGCAATAAAAACATGTGGCCGGGTAAAATGTTTACTACAATAATCTGGCATGTATTCATAAATCAGCTGATACATGAGTTTCGTTAGTTCAGTGATAGTTTGCAGGGATGAAAACTGAATATTTTTCGCCTATTGACCGGTTTGTGGATGATACTCCAGTCAAAGAATGAATAATTCAATCTGAATGAGGCTTTCATTTCATAAAAATCTTGGACTCCGTTTTCTGGTCACCAGTACGCCTATCGTAATCGTTCTTGCTGCTATTCTTTACCAGATGTTTATATTTTTCACCACTAATATTATTGATGAACTCAGTGAACGGTTTGCCAATCAGCAGGTCTTTTATGACCGCAGCCGGACTCTTCAACCATTACTTCAGGAAATTGCCTTGTCACTTAAACTGGCACGTTCGCAGACAATCATCGACTGGGCTTCAAACGAAGATGATACGGATGTTGCCAAAAGAGGACTCGCTGAGCTTGAAAGTGCCCGGTCGATATTCAGAGACGGCAGTTATTTCTTTGTTATCGATAAATCGGGTCACTATTTTTTTAATGACGCAAAAAATAGCTTTTCAGGGCGTCAGTTGCGCTACACCCTGTCACCCGAAGAGAAGGACGATGCCTGGTACTACGCCACGCTCAAAACTCCCCAAGAATGTCAGTTGAACATCAACAACGATAGCGAACTTAAAGTAACCAAGGTATGGATCAATTGTCTGGTTAAAAACGAGGATATTCCAATCGGAGTAATTGGTACGGGTATTGAACTGACCAGCTTCATCAGTTTAGTGTTGAATTCAAATCAAGATGGCGTGATAAATATGTTTATTGATGGGGATGGCGCCATTCAGGCGCATCCTGATGAAGCATTCATAGACTTCAGCACGCTGACCAAGGGAGCAGAAAAGAAGAAAACAGTTTACCGTCAGCTATCAGATGAAGACAGTCGGAATCAGTTACGGACTTTACTGGAAAAGCTCAAAAAAGATCCTGATCAGATAAGGACGATTAATCTGGCCATTGATGGTGAAGACAGATTATTGGGCATTGCCTATCTGAAGGAAATTGACTGGTTTAATATTACAATTATCTCACCTAAGATCTGGGCACTAGGTCAGAGTTTTTTGCCGCTAGCTATCCTGGCAATTGGTGGTACTTTATTGACTCTGGTTTTAGTCATTATCCTGCTTCATTTTTTTGTGCTCAAACGGATCAGCCGTCTCGACCAGGCCACTCATCAAATCGCAAACAAGCAGTATCAACTTGACCTCGAGGATGCTATTCCCGATGAAATCGGACGTCTGACGACAAGTTTTGTCGAGATGGCGGGCGCTGTTCATAAGGACAGACAAGCGCTGGAGAAAACAGTAGATGAACGTACCAAAGCATTGATTGAGGCACGGGATAAGGCGCAAAGTGCCAATTTAAGCAAAAGTCATTTTCTCGCCACCATGAGCCATGAACTGCGCACACCGATGACCGGAGTTATTGGGTTTGCAGATTTGCTTTTCGAAGACAAGCTCCCGCCCGAAAGCGTTGATAAAGTTCATGGAATTAAGAGTTCGGCCAATGCCCTGCTGCGTTTGCTTAACGATATTTTAGACATGTCGAAACTTGAAGCAGGGAAAATGGAGATCGAAAACATTGATTTCAATCTCATCCAGTTGATCACTGATAACATGGCGTATTTCGAAAAATCCAGTAATGTGGATCATCAGGTAGACGTGAGTATCAATCTCTCTGAGGATTTTCCATCCACAATTAAATCCGATCCTACGCGTATCCGCCAGATATTGATCAACCTGTTTGGCAATGCCTTAAAGTTCACTCATGAAGGTCACATCGCCATCATCGGAACATTGAAAAGCTCCGATGATGGCCTACAAGAAATCAGGATTGCCGTTGAAGATACGGGCATCGGCCTGGACGAAGACATAATCAAGGAACTTTTCATGGAATTTACTCAGGCCGACGCCTCCATTTCCCGCAAATATGAAGGCAGTGGTTTAGGGCTGTCTATCTGTAAGAGATTAGTTGAATTAATGGGTGGTCATATTGGTGTTGAAAGCGAAAAAGGCATCGGCAGCACATTCTGGTTCACCGTGCCTTATATTAAACCCACGACCGATATCGCTCAGAAAAATACAATCACGAAACCGGCTCAATATACCGCAAAAAGAATATTGAATATCCTCTTGGCAGAAGATAACCGGGTAAACCAGATAATTATTCGTAAATTTCTCGGAAAATACGGACACTCTGTCACTATAGTAGAAAACGGCATAGAGGTTATCTCAGCGCATAAAAACAGCCATTTCGATCTAATACTCATGGATATACGTATGCCGGAGATGAATGGTTCAGACGCCACCAAAGCGATTCGTCAAATGTCAGGAAACAAGGCGAACATACCGATCATCGCACTGACAGCCGACGCCATGAAGGAACATATCGCCAGCTATTTCGAAGCGGGCATGAATGGTTGCATCTCAAAACCCATTAATCAGACGCAAATGATTAATACCATCAATGAGGTATTGGACGAAGAGATTCATGTCAGCGTTTAAAGTCTATAACGTTATACTGAATACTCACCCCTCCTGTAAACAAAGTACCAACATCATTTATAGGTGAACTTTAAAAATAATGTATAAATCCCTGTCGGTAATTGATTGTTAATCTATCTCTGACGACCCGTTCCTGCCATTCCTGACAGGTTGTAGAATAGGGCAGGTCATTACCAGCTGCCGTCATATAGCGTGCAAACATCAGGCAGCCTAATATTCAATTTTTAAATTTTATATACCCACTCAGTTAATTCAGCCGCGATTTATCCATCCTTAAGTATAAACCTGTAGACGCGTAAGGTGCGCTATGCACACCAATTAACCCGGAGGGATTGCATACAACCTGTTCAAACAACGAAAGTGTGTAGCTCTGATGTAAATAAGTTA
>CALCSG010000187.1 GCA_937894085.1 uncultured Gammaproteobacteria bacterium
TGCTTTCTGCATCTGCAGCATCAAGTATTCCTTTAGAAATCAAAGCCTTAAATTGAATTCTGGCCTGCTTTTTATTCCCGCTAAACCAGTGATAATTAGCCTCTGCCAGCTGCCTTGAAGGATCATTATTGAGCTTTCTGTAAATGTCAGAAAGCAGTTTATAAACCCTGGACTGAGCTTTATGCTCCTCATACAATTGCATAACAATATTTAATGCAGTTTCAGGCTGATTCTGTACAAGCAGAACATTCACTAGTCGAGCAGTAATAGCAATATCAGCGGGGTATACCAGCAGCATCGATCTGTATAATTGAGTCGCAGTTTCGAGGTGATTACGATATTCCATATTTTCTGCAAGAGCATAATTAAACCAGATACTATCAGGGTCGGTCAGAAGGAGTTCCTGGTAAATTTTCTCTGCAATCGTATAACGTCCATTTCTGGTATGTTCCAGAGCTAACGAAAACCGGCTATGACTCCTGCTTTCTTTATTATCGGGATACATATAGAACAAATAATCTTTAAACTGTTGATATCTTGTAAACTTAGGCTGTTTTTTCTTTACCGTAGAAGTTCTAGAAGTTATTTCTGCAATACGATTAGAGTTAACCGGATGAGTTCTCAAATATTCGATATTAGACAGCTCCCCACCCTGTTCCCTGCTTTGCATTATTTTCATAAAATCTGCCATAGCCTGCGGGTCATACTCAGATTTTTTTAATACTTCAACACCAACACGATCAGCCTCATACTCATTTTCACGGGTAAAATTAATCATAGATTGAGCACTACCGGCAACCCCTGTATAAATAATTGCACTAGCAGCCTCTATATCCTTACCACTGACCAGAATTGCCGCTATTATTGATATTAAGCTGGCAACATTGACAGTTGCAGCTTTCTCAATCATTTGCATACTATGCATTAATTCAACATGCGCTATTTCATGCGCCATTACCGATGCCAGTTCGTCTTCTGAATTTGATATTTCGATTAGCCCCAAATTAACACCGATATAACCTCCCGGAGCTGCAAAAGCATTAACCGAATTATCTTTTACCAGGTAAAAATGATAATCCCTGACCCGTACTTCTAATGAGGATAGCAAAGACTCTCCGATATCCTGTAAATAACGAGATAACAGAGGATCTTCAATAACATAACCCTGCTCTTTTAGCTTATCGAATAGTCCGCTACCAAACTCTATTTCTTTCTTTAAATTAACACTCGCATTTTCGCCCAGCAGGGGTAATTCAGGGTCTGCAGCGATCTTTGCTGAATAACCATTCACAGTGCAATACAATAAAACAAGTCCTATTGTTTGAAATTTCAATTTTTTAACTTTAAACATTAATTTTCGTAGCCAGGAAAAATATTTAGTCTTGAATTAAAAGCAATATTAGCGTATTCTAATACGATTATTTTATTACAACCCTTTAGTTACTAAAACATGCTATCAATCAAAGAAATAAATGTTACCGCTTTATCAGACAAATTCGCACTGAACGATAACAGTATAGAGTTGATTGACATCCGTACACCTGCAGAAGTTGCACGCGGAGTTATCCCAAACGCAAAAACCTTGCCTATGCACTTAATCCCGCTAAAGCTGGATTATTTTAATAATTCCGATAAAGAAATTATCATTTATTGTCGCACGGGTAGTCGTTCAGCACAGGCTTGCATGTTTTTGAATCAACAGGGTATTAACAACGTCTCAAACCTTAGCGGAGGCATTATGAGCTGGGCTCAGCAAGGGTTTAGTATTGAGCAGAACCCGATGGGTACTCTGGTTTAAGCCGTGATAATTATACATAGTTTTCTTGCCTTTTCATTAGCATTGACTTATAAAGGCGCGTCAATTTTTTCAGGCAGTGTAAAAATACTGCTTTTTTAATCCATTCAATAAATATTTTAGGAGATATCAAATGGCTGATTTCGATCGCGAACTTGACGCTTCAGGGCTGAACTGCCCATTACCAATTTTACGTGCCAAGAAAACTCTGGCAGACATGGAATCCGGACAGGTCTTGCATATCATTGCTACAGACCCCGGTTCTGTAAAAGACTTTGAAGCTTTCGCCAAGCAAACTGGTAATGAATTAATGTCTTCTGGCGAAGAAGGTGGAAAATTCACTTTCATGATGAAAAAGTCTTAAGTTAACTTTTGTTATCATAAGTCATTTTCTTTATCGATTAACCTGTTTAGTCTTGTTTCCTAGACTGAACCCTATGAGGTGTAACCATGACTGAAAAAAAACTGGCGATAATCGCTACAAAAGGAACCCTTGACTGGGCCTACCCTCCGTTTATTCTGGCTTCTACTGCCTCTGCGTTAGGCTATGATACAGAAATTTTCTTCACCTTCTACGGTTTGCAGTTACTCAAGAAAGACCTGACATTACAGGTTAGTCCACTGGGTAACCCTGGCATGCCTATGCCTATGCCGGTTCCTGTATTATTACAGGCGTTACCAGGCATGCAAAGCATGATGACCATGATGATGAAACAGAAAATGAAGTCAAAAGGCGTGGCAAGCGTTGAAGAACTGCGTGAACTTTGTGTTGAAGCAGAAGTTAGGCTGGTTGCCTGCCAAATGACTGTTGACCTGTTCGAATTCGATACTAAAGATTTTATCGACGGTATAGAATACGGTGGCGCAGCAACATTCTTCGAGTTTGCAGGACAGTCTGATATTTGCTTATATATCTAAATATCCAAACCATCCAAGGTCTCACCTGAGTTATTTAATCAGGTAATAAAAGCCGCTATATGCGGCTTTTTTTATAGTTCACAAAGGCTGCGAACAATGGCTGTTATAAATTGCCTGACTTTATTTAACGTGGAATGCATTTTAAAGGTAAATTAAGGTGCATTCATTGACCAACCGTAATAGACTTTCCGGTTCGGTATTTAAATTAATTTTTGAGGAAAAACGGTGGAATTATCCGGTTCTGAAATTTTAGTACAGTTTTTGAAAGACGAAGGTGTCGAATTTATTTTCGGCTACCCAGGCGGCGCTGTACTGCATATATATGACGCTCTTCATCAACAGGATGACGTAAAGCATATTCTGGTTCGTCATGAACAGGGCGCTACACATGCTGCAGATGGCTATGCACGTGCTACTGGAAAGCCTGGAGTAGCCCTGGTTACATCCGGTCCTGGTGCAACGAATGCCATAACTGGCATAGCCACGGCTTACATGGACTCAATACCGATGGTCGTCATATCCGGTCAGGTACCAAGTGGCATGATTGGTAGCGACGCTTTTCAGGAAGTGGATGCTATCGGTTGTACACGTCCCTGTGTTAAGCATAATTTTCTTGTGAAAGATATCAACAAGCTGGCCGATACACTTAAAAAGGCTTTTTATGTTGCAACGACAGGTCGTCCCGGCCCGGTTTTAGTGGATCTTCCAAAAGATATCACGGCCCCTCAAATTAAAGTGCCTTACAAGTACCCAAAAAAGGTCAGTATGCGCTCCTATAATCCAACGGTTAAAGGCCACCCCAGGCAGGTTAAGAAAGCTGTAGAAGTGCTTTTATCAGCCAAACGCCCGATAATTTACAGCGGTGGTGGGGTAATACTCGGCAATGCTTCTGAAGAATTACGAAAAGTGACACATAAACTGGGGTTCCCAATTACAGAAACTCTGATGGGTTTAGGTGGATTCCCGGGTACTGATAAACAAAATCTCGGTATGTTAGGCATGCATGGAACCTATGAAGCTAACATGGCTATGCATGATTGCGATGTGTTATTTGCCGTAGGTGCGCGTTTTGATGACCGTATTACTGGAGATACCAGCAAATTTTGTCCGCATGCTACTATTATACATATAGACATAGACCCTGCTTCCATTTCCAAAACGATCAATGCTGATATTCCTATCGTAGGTGAAGTCAAAACGGTGTTATCTGAAATGGTTAAAATACTGGCTGAAAAGGACCTGCCTAAATCCAGATCTAGCGCACTGGAAAGCTGGTGGAAAAAGATAGAATCCTGGAGGAAGCAGGATTGCCTGGCTTATGACAAAACCAGTAAACATATAAAACCACAAAGTGTCATTGAAACTCTGTATGAGGTAACCGGTGGTGACGCCTATATCACCTCTGATGTAGGACAGCACCAAATGTTTGCCGCTCAGTTTTATAAATTTGACAAGCCCCGCCGCTGGATTAACTCCGGTGGACTCGGCACCATGGGTTTTGGCTTACCTGCAGCTATGGGCGTTAAATTAGCTTTCCCAAATTCGGATGTAGCCTGTGTTACCGGTGAAGGCAGTATTCAAATGTGTATCCAGGAACTTTCAACCTGCCTGCAATATGATTTACCCATTAAGGTTATTAATTTGAATAATCGATATCTCGGTATGGTTCGCCAGTGGCAGGAGTTCTTCTATGAAAAGCGTTATTCGCATTCATACATGGATGCCTTACCGGATTTTGTAAAACTTGCTGAAAGCTATGGCCATGTTGGCATACGGGTAGAAGACCCTGCCGACCTGCAGTCTGCGATGGAAGAAGCATTTTCACTGAAAGATCGGCTTGTATTCCTGGATGTAATCACCGACCAGACTGAGAATGTATACCCGATGATACATGCCGGAGCCGCACACAATAGTATGGAAATTTCTCCGCAACATAAGAAAAAGCTGGGAGCAATTAACCCTGATGGAGAGCTTGCCTGATGAGACACATAATTTCATTACTGGTTGAAAATGAATCAGGTGCATTGTCGCGTATTGCAGGCTTATTTTCTGCGCGTGGTTATAATATTGAATCACTCACTGTTGCGACCACTGAAGACCCTACTCTTTCACGCATGACCATCGTAACCATCGGTTCAGATAGAATTATTGAGCAAATTACCAAGCAGTTAAATAAACTGATTGACGTGGTCAAGCTGCAGGATATGACCGAAGGTAACTTCATCGAACGTGAAATGATGTTTGTAAAAATTCGTGCCGAAGGTGAATCCAAACGATCTGAGATACAACGACTGTCCGACATTTTCCGGGCAAGAATAATCGATGTTACCGACTCTACTTTTTGCGTTGAACTGACAGGCTCAGGTGGCAAACTGGATGCCTACATCAAAACGTTACATGATGGTGACGTTATTGAAATAGTGCGCTCAGGTTCAATGGGCATAACACGTGGTGTCAAGGCACTTACACTTTAAACTTAAATACATATAGTCAAGAGGGCTTACATGAAAATCTATTACGATAAAGATTGCGACCTGTCCATTATCCAGGGCAAAAAGGTCACCATTATCGGATATGGCTCACAGGGTCATGCACATGCTAATAATTTAAAAGATTCAGGTGTTGATGTCACCGTCGCTCTGCGTGAAGGTTCTGCTTCCGCCAAAAAGGCGGCTGATGCCGGTTTAGCCGTGATGAATACAGCTGACGCTGTAAAACAGGCTGACATAGTTATGGTGTTAACCCCTGACGAATTTCAATTTCAGTTATATAGAGATGAAATTGAACCCAACATCAAACAGGGAGCTGCTCTGGCTTTCGCTCATGGTTTCGCTATTCATTACAATCAGGTGCAACCACGCGCCGATCTTGATGTCATCATGATTGCACCTAAAGCACCGGGACACACGGTTCGTTCAGAATTTGTTCGTGGTGGCGGAATCCCTGACCTTATTGCAGTTTACCAGGATGCGACCGGCACAGCTAAAGACGTTGCACTTTCGTATGCTTCGGGTGTAGGTGGTGGACGTACCGGTATCATCGAGACAACCTTTAAAGATGAAACAGAAACTGATTTATTTGGTGAACAGGCCGTTCTTTGTGGTGGCACGGTTGAACTGGTAAAAGCTGGTTTTGAAACTCTGGTCGATGCCGGTTATGCACCTGAAATGGCATACTTCGAATGTCTTCACGAACTTAAACTGATTGTGGATTTAATGTACGAAGGCGGAATCGCCAACATGAATTACTCCATTTCTAACAATGCTGAATACGGTGAATACGTGACCGGCCCGCAAATTATCAATGAAGAAAGTCGCTGGGCTATGCGTGAAGCACTGGAAAACATCCAGAATGGAAATTATGCAAAAAAATTCATTCAGGAAGGTCAGTCCAACTACCCTGAAATGACAGCCCGTCGCCGTAATAATGCAGCCCATCAAATTGAACAGGTGGGTGGTCAATTACGCTCCATGATGCCATGGATAACCGAAAACGCGCTGGTTGATAAAGATAAAAACTAAGCTTTTTTATTGAAGAATTCTGGTACAGGAACGCATCCTGTGCCAGACTACCCCCCCATGTCAGACACTCAACCAAAAAATCAGGAAGCTTCTCCTCAGCGCCCTAGAAAAGGTATTTTCCTGTTACCTAACCTGTTCACTACGGCTGCATTATTTGCCGGTTTCTATGCCATCATTGCCGCTATAAAAGGCCATTTTGATACCGCTGCTATTGCCATTTTTCTGGCCATGTTGCTGGATGGTCTGGATGGGCGTGTCGCACGATTAACCAATACCCAGTCTGACTTCGGTGCCGAATATGATAGCCTTTCCGATATGGCATCATTCGGCCTCGCGCCAGCACTGGTTTTATACCAGTGGGCATTAATCTATATGTCCGAACTGGGCTCAGCCTGGGGTAAACTTGGTTGGCTGGCTGCCTTTATCTATACCGTTTCCGCTGCTTTACGACTGGCACGATTTAACACCCAGGTAGGTACTGCAGATAAACGCTATTTTCAGGGACTTCCCAGCCCAGCCGCTGCTGCCGTTACCGTTGGCGCAGTTTGGGTTTGTGAATTCTATGGAATTCCGGGAAAAGATGTCATGATCGCGGCATTTATATTAACGATTACTGCCGGGTTGCTAATGGTGTCACGGTTTTCCTATTACAGCTTCAAAGATCTGAATTTAACTAAAAAAGTCCCATTCTTTAGCGTTATGCTTGTTGTACTGGTTTTTGTACTGCTGTCCATTCAACCACCTACCGCATTATTTATTTTATTCTTTCTGTACATGATATCCGGACCGGTGATCGCTCTTTTCCGTGGCATTCGCAAACACCGCAAACTTGCATCAAACAAAATAGAGCAAAGTGATAAGCAACATTGATAGCGCCTGTACGAAAAATAATCACTATTTAATTTTTACTTGGCAAGACTCTATTTGTTAGTTATATTCCCTTACATGGAATTTTTTATCACGCAATCATTATCTTTTAGCCTGTCTATCAAACAGACAGCTTTGCGTGCGCCCCTACTAGCTCTACTCCTGAGTCTATTTCTGCCGTAGGGCAGATAATAGAAACCTGGCGAGGTCTTGTACGCGAATAAAAAACCACTTAAAAAACCAACTCAGAAGAAATATTATGAGCAAAGATAAATTAATTATATTTGATACCACTTTACGCGACGGCGAGCAAAGCCCCGGCGCCTCTATGACTTCCGATGAAAAAGTACGCATCGCCAAAGCCCTGGAGCAAATGCACGTTGACGTTATTGAAGCAGGATTTCCTATTGCCAGTAATGGTGACTTTGAGGCGGTCAGGGCCGTTGCCAGAGTTATCAGGGACAGCACGGTATGCGGTCTGGCACGAGCCAAGCAGATCGATATAGACAGAGCGGGCGAAGCCATAAAACCAGCCAATTCCGGACGTATACATACTTTCATAGCAACCTCTCCTATTCATATGCAACAAAAGTTGAGGATGTCACCAGATCAGGTTCTGGAGCAGGCAGTTGCAGCAGTCAGAATGGCTAAAAAATATACCAGTGACATTGAGTTTTCACCAGAAGATGCCGGTCGATCTGAACCCGATTTTCTGTGTCGTGTCATAGAAGCGGTCATCAGGGAGGGAGCTACTACGATCAATATCCCGGATACCGTAGGCTACAACCTGCCGCATCAATTTGGTGGATTGGTCAAAGATTTAATTGAACGTGTACCCAATTCTGACAAGGCTATATTTTCTGTACATTGCCATAATGATCTGGGACTCGCGGTAGCTAACTCGCTGTCCTCCGTATTAAACGGGGCAAGACAGGTAGAGTGCACAATCAACGGATTAGGAGAGCGTGCAGGCAATGCCGCATTAGAAGAAATCGTCATGGCTGTGCGAACTCGCCAGGATGTGTTTGACTGCGATACAGATCTCGATACAACTCAGATCATGAACTGTTCACGGCTGGTATCCGGTATTACAGGATTTGCAGTACAGCCAAATAAGGCAATTGTCGGTGCCAATGCTTTCGCACATGAATCAGGTATTCATCAGGATGGCATATTAAAATCACGCGAAACTTATGAAATTATGCGTGCTCAGGATGTCGGTTTATCTGCTAATAAAATGGTTCTGGGTAAACATTCTGGACGCAATGCCTTCAAAACCCGTATGGCAGAGTTAAATATTGAATTTTCATCCGAAGAAGAACTGAATGAAGTGTTTGCCAATTTCAAAACACTGGCCGACAAAAAACACGAAATATTCGATGAAGATCTGCAGTCGCTGGTCACCGAAACCAGTACCGAGCTAACCAACGAGCCAATAAAACTGGTTAGCTTATCTGTCTGTAGCGAAACCGGTGAAACGCCGAATGCTAAAATCACCTTAAATGTCGATGGCAAAGAGAAACATGCTGAAGCTACAGGTGGTGGCCCGGTAGACGCATCATTCCAGGCAATTGAGAAAATTGCCAAATCTGGTGTTGAGTTGCAGCTTTATTCTGTGAATAACATCACTACCGGCACTGACTCACAGGGAGAAGTAACCGTCCGTTTACAGATTGATGGTGGCATTTATAATGGTCATGGAGCTGATACCGATATAGTGATAGCGTCAGCTAAAGCATATGTCAATGGTCTCAATAAAGTGATTGCTAACCAGAAGCGCACTCATCCGCAACGCGGTAAAGTGTAAGTTAAAGCAGTGTTAACGACTCGTCAACAGCACTGCCTGAATGGAATCGGCATCAGGGTGTGGCAAACACGCCCTTCTGCAGCAACTAAAGCAGAAGGGTTTGTTGCCATTGCTGAATTACAGACACCGATCATAGAATCGTTACCCTCTCAAACTCAGGCTCCGATAATAGCGCAACCTGCGGTACAGGCCACAGAGCTTAAACGTTATGAATTAAACGACTGGCCACAACTGGAACAGGCCATCCAGGATTGTCATAACTGTGAACTGGCAAAATCCTGTAACCGTAAAGTCCCTGGAAAAGGATCGAAACAGGCTGACCTGATGATAATTGGCGAAGCTCCCGGTCATGATGAAGACCTTCAGGGCATTCCTTTCGTTGGTCGTGCAGGACAATTGTTGAATAAAATATTGCTGGCTATCCAGCTCGATCCTGAGTCAGTTTATATCACCAATATTTTAAAATGCCGACCACCGAATAACCGCGATCCACATACCGATGAAGTTCAGGCCTGTTCACAATTTCTGGACGCACAGATTAAACTCATTCAACCCAAAGTTATTCTATCTGTGGGTCGAATTTCCGCACAAAACCTGCTAAAAGATCACAGCCCATTGGGTAAGCTACGCACTAAAAACCATCTATTACCGGGTAAAAACCTGCCCATGCTAGTCACCTATCACCCGGCTTACCTGCTTAGAAACCCGGCTGAAAAAGCAAAAGTCTGGCACGATATGAAAGCATTGCACAAATTATTAAACGATGCACAAAGTCATGCAGAACATTAACTTTCGTCCGATGCTGACAGAAGATATAAATCATGTCATGCAGGTTGAAACCAGAGTATACCCCTACCCCTGGACCAGGGTCATTTTAAGTGACTGTCTTCGGGTCGGCTACGATTGCTGGGTCGCTACCGAAAATGAAAAAATTATTGGTCATGGTGTATTGTCCGTTGCAGCAGGAGAAAGCCACCTGCTTAACCTGGCGGTCGATCAAAATTATCAGGGACAGGGAATCGGGCGCAAAATGCTAACCCATTTAATGGATATAGCACGTATTAAATCGGCTGATATGATCCTGCTGGAAGTGCGCCCCAGTAATAAAGCCGCGATACATATCTATGAATCCATCGGTTTTAATGAAATTGGTTGCAGAAAAGCTTATTATCCCGCTCCGAAGGGTAAAGAGGATGCTCTGCTTTTTGCCTGTCAGTTATGAATCTAAAAAAGTCAGTTGAACTTAACTATTTTTTCCAGAATAAACTTTATCAAACTGCAACGCCCGGTTAAACCTTAATAAACATGTCAAATTCAAAAGAATTAAAGCTGAGACGTACTTTTGCCATTATTTCTCACCCGGATGCCGGTAAAACAACGGTCACCGAAAAGCTATTATTATTCGGCAAAGCTATTCAGTTGGCGGGAACGGTAAAAGGTCGTAAGGCTGATCGACATGCCACTTCTGACTGGATGGAAATGGAAAAACAACGGGGAATTTCGATCACCTCATCGGTCATGCAGTTTCCTTACAAGGAACGCATTGTCAACCTGCTCGACACACCCGGTCACGAAGACTTCTCGGAAGATACCTACCGTACTTTAACGGCCGTAGACTCCGCTCTGATGGTTATAGACTGCGCCAAAGGCGTCGAGGAGAGAACCATTAAACTGATGGAAGTGTGCCGTCTGCGTGACACTCCCATCATGACTTTTATTAACAAACTGGATCGTGAAGGACGTGACCCCATCGACTTGATGGATGAGGTCGAAGATATTTTAAATATCCAATGCGCCCCCATCACCTGGCCAATAGGAATGGGTAAAAATCTGAAAGGCGTGTTTCATTTGGAGAACGATTCTGTGCATCTTTTTTCTGCCAGTGATTCGGATAAGATATCATCTGGTGAAATTATTGAAGGGCTGAATAACCCAAGATTAGATGAAATACTTGGCTCGATGGCCAAAGAATTCAGGGAAGAAATTGAACTGGTGCGTGGCGCTTCCCACGCATTTGATAAAGAAGCTTATCTGAAAGGGGCATTAACCCCGGTATTTTTTGGCTCTGCGATTAATAATTTTGGCATGGCCGAGCTTTTGGACACATTCGTAGAGTTTGCCCCTGCCCCATTAGCCCGGCCGACTCGTACCCGTATCGTAAATCCCGAAGAAGAAAATTTCACCGGTTTCGTGTTTAAAATTCAGGCGAACATGGATAAGAATCACCGGGATCGTATCGCGTTTATGCGTATATGCTCCGGCAAATATGAAAAGGGCATGAAGGTGCGTCATGTACGACTCAATCGTGATATGAAAATCCCCGATGCATTAACCTTTATGGCGGATGATCGTGGACATGTCGATAAAGCCTTTACCGGAGACATAATCGGTATTCATAATCATGGCACTATCCGTATCGGTGACACCTTTACCCAGGGTGAAGATCTTGCATTTACCGGCATTCCCAACTTTGCACCGGAACTTTTCCGCCGCGCCCGGCTGAAAGATCCGCTTAAAATGAAAGCCCTGTTAAAAGGACTGGAACAATTGTGTGAAGAAGGTGCAACGCAATTATACAAACCGCTCTCCAATAACGATTTAATCCTGGGTGCCGTCGGTATTTTACAATTTGAAGTTGTGGCTCAGCGTTTAAAAGATGAATACAACGTGGTATGCCTGTTCGAAGCGGTTAATGTAAATACCGCGCGCTGGGTAGAAAGTAATAATGCTGCGAAACTGGCCGAATTCAAAATCAAGGCCAAGTCCAATCTGGCACTTGATCATGCCGGAGACCTGGCCTATATCGCACCATCAAGAGTCAACTTGCAGATGACCCAGGAACGCTG
>CALCSG010000188.1 GCA_937894085.1 uncultured Gammaproteobacteria bacterium
GGTGAAGAAGGACATGGACCCGCTGGATCTCTATTTTCAGATACCATTGGCTGGCTAGCCAGAAATATACATGATTCACTCGCTACACTGATGCTAATCATTGTTTTTGCACACATCGCCGGGGTAATCATTGAATCTTATTTACATAAAGAGAAACTGATTCTCAGCATGATAACCGGGCGAAAAAAAGTACCTGAAGATATGCCAGCTGTAGCTTCGCGAACTGGTATAGCAATCATTTTACTTATCATATTGCTCGCATACCTTTTATCAGCAGGCATTGGTTTAATTCCCGGTAAAGAAGCTTTTGAATCCCAGTTTACCGGCAAACCGCTTCCTATGTCAGATGTCTGGCAGCAGGAATGCAGTTCCTGTCATCTTGCATACCACCCGAGCCTGTTACCGGCCCGTTCATGGGAAAAACTGTTACAGCAACAACATGATCATTTTGCCGAGGACCTGTACCTTGAGCAACAGACAGTAAAGCAATTAGCCGACTATGCCCGAACCAATTCTGCCGAACAGGGAATGACAGAACCTGCACGAAAAATCATGGATTTGTTGAAATCATCAGAAATACCTTTACGCATTACTGATACCAGATACTGGATACATAAGCATGATGAAGTAGCTGATAAGGTATGGAAGCAAACTAATGTGAATGGGAAAAATCAGTGCGAGTCCTGTCACAGTGATGCAAAACAGGGCTGGTTTGAAGATGCCAGGATGAGTATTCCAATTGCTGCAGAATCACTAAAACCGTCAGCTAAATAAACAGCAGTTTTCACCCATTAAAAACATGCAATATTTAAACATTCACTCAAACAGGAATATAAAATGATTACTCGACTATTTTTTTTACTTACTGTTATTAGCTTAGGTGCCTGGTTTTCCGTGGCATCTGCAGCTGGTAATTCAGCGGCGCAGGTCTACCATAAAGAATGTAGTGACTGCCATATAGCGTATCCCACAGCCTTTTTATCCACAGCTTCGTGGGATGCGGTATTAAACTCACTGGATAAACATTTTGGTGAAAATGCAGAGCTAAGCCCTGGTGATTTACAGAGTGTAAAATCCTACCTGGAGACCAATAATTACGATCAATCACGTATCAAAAGTCGCTATAACGGACGTTTCGATACCCCCGGAACACCTCTAAGAATCACAGAAACGCGCTTCTTTCAGGCACTGCATCATGAAGTTCCAGACAGACTGGTCAGTGGCAACCCGGCAGTTAAAACCTATGCACGCTGTGAAAGCTGTCACCGTGGAGCTCAAAATGGTAGTTTCGATGAAGATGATGTTCGAATCCCCCATTAATGACTAATTCATTCATGCCCTCTCACTGCTAGAGGGCATTTTAACTTTGCTATTAAAGTCAAAGTCAAAAGATATTCACCACGAAGGGAAATACTTACTAACTAGGCCGCAGCAAAGGATACACAATCATTTCTGAAGAATGACTTAATCAGCTTTCTATTTTCTTTAATGGACTGTAAATCAGAAATCACCCGCTCCTTCAGTGACTCATTTTCTTTCAATGGTTTTTTAGATGTACCCATGTGTCGCATCTGGTTCCAGACAAGTTCATCCGGATTCAAGTTAGGTGCGTAAGGTGGCAGTAAAAAAATTGATAATTTACCCTTTAAATCATCGATATACTGCTGAACCTTCTTTGCTTTATGCACAGGGTGTCCATCGGTAATGATATAAACAGGCCGCTTACGATATTTCATCAATGACTGGAGACAGTCGATAAATTTGTCCGTGTTAAAACGACCGCTATAAACGTGATACCAAAATTCACCACGATTAGTGACCGCCGAAATTGCATTAATGGATTGTCTTTGTCCACTTGTTTTAACGATCGGTGTTTGGCCTTTTAACCCCCAGGTGCGCTGCAATGGATCATCAGACCGGATACCAGCCTCATCTAACCAAAATATCAATGCATTCGCTTTCTTAGCGGCCTTTTGAATCTTTGGGTACTCATTCTTAACCCAGGCTGTAACAGCCTCTTCATCTCTTTCGTAAGCACGTCGTAGTGGTTTTTGAGGGGTAATGTTTTGGCGAGATAATAAACGGCCAACCGAGTTAACACTTAATTTGATACCAAGGCGATGCTCAATAAGGAGAGCAACGATCTGACGAGTCCATAAACCAAAATCAAAGCCATATTGTCTTGGATCTCCATTAATAATCCAGCGCGCTACTTCTTGCTCCTGCTCTTCGGTCAAGGTGCGAGTATTTCCCGTTCTAGGTAAAGGTGCCAAGGCATCTAGACCTTTGTCACGGGCCAATCGAATCCAGGGGTAGATAGCTCGATCGCTTAATCCATAACTACGAATAACAATCGTGGGGCTTTCTCCATCGAATACACGCTGAACTGCCATTCGACGTATTAAGGCTTGTTGCTCAGTGGTGAGTTCGCGACCATCTATTTTCATAGACAGATTATATTATGAACGGCTTAAAAAGTGTATTCTTTATTGTGGTACCGTTAGTATATGACTATTAGTTACTCAAAACGATAACAAAGTTATTCAGTTACTTTTAACCTGGGAAAAGCAGTTCAGCGCGGAAAAGATGTTGCGTAGACGTTTGTGATTCGACTGCATTTTTCCGGGTTAATTTTACCTGTCTTTCTTCGTGAACTTCGTGCCTTCGTGGTGAAATATCCTTGTAGTTACAATTTTTATTCACCACGCTGCAAAGACCGAACCTGCTGTCTCAATGTTTTTACTTCATCCATTAACTCCAGCGCAAGTGCAGCACCAGCCAGATTAATATTCAGATCACGCTGCAGACGTACCACTGTTTGCAGCCGAGGCACACATTTTGCCGCAAAGATCCAGTGCGAGCTGATGGCATCACGCTGCAACGGTTCGATAATTCCGTAATCAATCATGTCGAACACCTTTTCGGCTGGCAGAGTACAGCCACGACATAGATCAGCTAATGTGATTATTTGTTCGTCTTCGATATACACTACGGTCAGAGTTTGCTGAACCATGATTATACTCCCAGTCTGGCACGTGGTTTAAACGAGTCGGAAACCGCCTGTAGTTTCTGATACTGTTCCTTTTCTTTATCTGAAAGTTTATGTGGCAGTACGATTTCCAGAATCAGGTAGAAATCTCCTGGCGTTTTCCCGGGGATACCTCTGCCCTTAAGGCGCATACGTTTACCACTGGAAGAACCCGGCGGTATTTTTAAATCAACTTTACCTGCAGGTGTCGGCACCTGAATTTTCGCCCCGAGAGCTGCTTCCCATGGCGCTACGGGTAATTCCAGCGACACGTCCCGACCAGCCACCTTGTATAGCGAATGATCATTAAACATAATTTCAAGATACAGATCTCCGGCCTTACCCTCACCTATACCGGGACTTCCCTGTTGTTGCAAACGGATGCTCTGCCCTTCTTTGACCCCTTTTGGAATCTTGACATTTAACGTACGCGTCTTAACCTGAGGCCGACCATCCCCTCCCATTTCTGTATGCTGTAAGCTCAAACCACGTGTCGCACCGTGGTAGGCATCTTCAATATCAATGTAAACACGAGCATGACTATCTTCACCATGTGCGTGATAGCCGCCTGCTGCAGGCCGATAATGCGCACCGGCAGCTTTCCGCCCAAACAGGCTTTCAAAGAAATCACTAAAATCAGCCTGACCCGAATCACCAGTGAAGCCACCTCCATGAAATTCAAACCCGGCATCCCAGTCCGGTGGCGGCTGGAATCCACTCTGACCGGTTTTCCAGTTTTCACCCAGTTGATCATAAGCAGTCCGTTTTTCAGGATCTTTCAATACTTCGTAGGCTTCACCTACTTCCTTGAATTTTTCTTCTGCATTAGATTCGGTACTGAGGTCGGGATGATATTTTCGTGCCAGTTTGCGGTAGGCACGTTTGATATCAGCCTGTGATGACTTTTTATCAACTCCCAGTATGTTGTAATAATCTTTATATTCCACACCAGTTTCCTGTTATCTGATTAGACAGTACTATCGGCAATCAAACCACAGGAGCCTGAACTTATCAACCACCTGCCGGCACGATTGCGCTTTAGATTGAGTCTATATGATGGCGAATTAATGACAATAATTCAGGTCACTACTTTGTCATTTAGGTGACACTTTAATCATAAAAATTTTAACCACGGCAAT
>CALCSG010000189.1 GCA_937894085.1 uncultured Gammaproteobacteria bacterium
AGCCGAGGATATCCCATGAAAAGGTATCACCACCGATAACAATAACTAACAATGCAACTAATACGATAATAAAAATGATCATTTGCATCACATCGGTACGCAAGGAGGCATGCAGACCACCTGTCATTGAGTAGATCAGGGTGATGGCAGCAAATCCGAGGATACTCAGTGTGTACAGATCGCTTCCAGCCGCGCCGAAAAGAATTCCTATTACCAACAGGTTAGCGAACACTTCACTCACCAGTCTTAATCCAATGACAAAGTTATAACAACCGGTGCCGATACTGCCGAAACGATCAAACAGGAAGCTCTGGATATTTTTATAACCGTGACGGAATCGGAGACTGTCAATAATCGATGCCCCGGTAATAAAGGACAGGTAGTAAGCCGCATAAGCCAGGGTTCCCCATATCCCATAATAGAAACCCAGAATCGCTGCATTCATTAATGAACGGGCAAATATCCAGGTCGTTACCTGAGAAAAGATCAGTGTCAGTAGACCTGGAGAAGCACCCGCTGATGTAAATCCATGAAAAAATGACTTTTCAGATTTAACACGAGGTGCCAGGATCATTGAAAAGAGTGCAATGGTAACGGTAATGATAACGAGTTCAGTAATCATGCTCTATAGGACTCCATACTGGGATAAATAATTCATAAAAATTAATTGCTTATTATCCAGAGCGGGGCTTATCAATTTTTTTATTCCTGTGAAAGGCCTGAAGTAGGCCATTTATTAGAGCGCGCCGCCACAGCTACTACCCTGACCAGCAGTACAACCAAAGCAGTGATCCGCGACCTGAATAGTATGACCTTCCAGATTTGTATTGAGTAAATCTTTTAATTCAGGTTTTTTCGAACCCTCAAGGTTCATACCCAACTGTTGATTAAAATCACAGTCATATAGGTGACCCTGCCAATCTACGTTTACCATAGAGCGGCACATCACCTGCTCAAGATTATCGTCGGAATAATTAGCCTTTAATAACGCCATGTAATCATTAAAACCATTTTTAGAGAGTAAGGTGGAACCAAATCGTTTAACGGGCATATTGGCAAGCACAAACAATTCGCTAAACTCAATTCCAAAATGCTCCATCAGTTCGCGCTTATAGTCTGCTTGCAGAATTTGTTGATTGGGCGGTAGCTGGGCACCCTGAGGGTTGTACACCAGGCTTAGTTTCAAACCGCTTCCAGGCGTACCATACCCGAGAGCATTGAGCTTCTGTAGACCAGCGATACTTTTATCAAATACACCCTTTCCACGCTGCTGATCAACGTTTTCCAATGTGTAACAGGGCAAAGAAGCAATAACTTCAACACCTTCCTCAGCAAGAAATTCGGCTAACCCCTCCTGTCCAGGTTCAAACAGGATAGTCAGGTTACAACGATCAATAACATGAACACCTGCATTCGTTGCTGAGCTAACCAGCTCTCGAAATCCATCGTGCATCTCAGGAGCCCCACCAGTCAGGTCAAGCGTCGCTATATTATGTGCCAGCAACACGGGCAGAATCTGCTGTAGCGTGTGTTGATCCATCATTTCTGTTCGATTAGGCCCTGCATTCACATGGCAATGCAGACAGGTCTGATTACAGCGATATCCAAGGTTGACCTGCAGTGTTTCCAGGCAGCGTCTGGTAATCAGCGGAAACCCTGTAGTTTCCAGATAGGGTAAGGTATCAAGCATGTTCAAATTCCAGATTAGAAGTACGACAGGCACCCTGATGGGTGCAGCTTTAATTTATAGTCGTTACAAATACTGAAATTCTTACACTTGAAGTAAAATTTTTTCTAATCAGAACTCTTATGGCTTCTAGCCATTATAGTTATTACCATTAAAGCCTTACTCAGGATCATTTTTAGACTTTTCAGGACTATGGGAAGTGTCATCGCCGTGAGCGTAGCTTTGAGTAAATCTACGCAGTAAATTTAGATGCTGTGAAAAATTAGTGCAGCCAGAACACATCATTAGGTGAATTTTCAGCGCAGCACGGTCGGTAAGTGATAACTCACGATCCTGGGCCTCCGACAATAACTGGGTGGCTTTTTTGCAATTCATCATGATTTTACTCCATCTTTGAACCAGTTATTTTCCAGGCATTCCCGCAAGCGTAATCGGGCTCGATACAACATCACATGAAGGTTGCTGGTAGAAATATCCAGGCTTTGACATATTTCTGCAGCATCTAACTGAATAAACTCCCGCATCATAAACAACCTTGCCTGATTTGCTGGCAAATGCTCAAGACAGGCTTCGAATACCAGCCAGAAATGATCTTTTTGCAAAGACTCCAACGGTTGAGACCAGGACATAGGTTTCTCATCTGTCTGCCAGAAACCTCGAGCGTTAAAAATTTTATCAAGATTGTCATCGCCTTCATCATCTATAGATGAATGACTGACTTCCGACCTGCGAGTTTTTTGCCGTAAAACATCAGCAATTTTATTTTTCAGTATCGCAAACACCCAGGTCTTTAAAGCGGATTGACGGCGGAAAGAATCAGTATTTCTTAGCGCACCGATAAGTGCTTCCTGCACAGTATCTTCAGCCAAATGAGGATCTGATAACTGTAGCGTTGCAAATTTGAGCATTTGTCCACGTAGCTTGATTAGGTAAGCCTCGTCTTCAAAATTCATTCCCCCTTCACCATTTCCCTCTGTTGCCGGGGTTATTCGGTCATCACTCATGAAATACGTTCTGATACCTATTAAATATAAAAAAGGAACTATAGCCATATATAATTATTTTAACCAGAGTATTCATCTCAGAGTCCGGGTAGTCGCATCTACTAACCCAATATAAATTTTTACGAATGATTAATTTCTAATTAGTCGTTACAGGGAAGGAAACCTTACAGTTCTGGTGATAATCTGGCCCGCAGCACGATCAGTCATGAAATACTGGTAAAGCTCATTAATAACCTGGGCTTTAGAAATCAGACTTTAGTCTGATTGATAAAAAGACCTTTGTCCCTAGCCATCATTTATTTTTCATAACAAAATGATAAGCACAATATTAATAACCATTTCATATTCAGTGGTTAGAGATACAGATGAATGCTAGACCGTAATTTTATAAAAATCAGCACCAACTTACTTAAATTAGTCTCGTTTTTTTATATAAAAAACCGGTCGATACTTTTCTAGTTATTTGTAAAAGCAGCATTTATAGAGCTAATAATATTATTATGTACTGCAAATTGTGCATATCAAACAATCAGATTGCTGAGGATATCCATGATGTCATATAGTTATTCTCTAAAATTTATGCCTTTATTCAGCGCCTTTAAAGAAATATGCTTTGTTAAACGCACCGCAAAACACTTACTCAAATCTTATTCCATCGTTCGTTCACAAAATGCAGACCTGTCAGGTAGAGCCCTGTACAAGGAAGTGCTGCTGTATTCAAAGAAAATTGATTCGCAACAAGTTGACCTGATTATAAAACAGGCAGAAGACAGCACCGATTATTGGACTTCCGGCGACTTGAAAGAACCCGGATTCAGGCAGATTGTACACTTTCTCATTGTTTCTATGTATCTGGACAATGGTCACCAGAGCACTACCGTTTCCTTTAGAGATATCGTTTACACCTTAATCCCAGCAGATCTGTAAAGCATAATTTTCGGTAACCGCCTATTGATAGATCGAAATTCGCCTATCAGTTGAGTTAAAATCCGGTATATTGTATGCATCACACTGACAATAGATCTGCATGGGATACCTCGTATGACAACAGAGATTACTCGAATACTGGTTATAGACGATCATCCTTTATTACGCGAAGGCGTGAGCAGCACACTGGATGCTGTTGATGACTTTGAAGTAGTTGGACAGGGAGGTAGCCACAACGACGCCATAACCATGGCGCATGACTTAATTCCAGATACCATTTTACTGGACATCAGCATGCCCGGTGGCGGTGTTGAAGCAGCACGTGAGATTCATGAAGCGCTCCCGTCCATCAAACTCATTATGCTTACCGCTTCTGAAGATGAAAAAGATGTCATGTCTGCATTACAGGCCGGGGCGAGCGCCTATATCCTGAAGGGCATTGGTGGCAAGGAGTTGATTAAAATCGTACGCCAGGTTTCAGCAGGCGAAACTTTCATCACCCCCAGCCTGGCCACCAGCATCCTGGTTCACTCATATAATGAGGAAGCGCCTGCTCAGATAGACCTTCAGGACAAATTAAATAAACGTGAAAGTGAAATACTAAAAGCGCTGGAGCGTGGCCTGACCAATAAACAAATTGCCGAAGAACTGTTTCTAAGTGAAAAAACCATTAAACACTACATGACTAATATTCTACAGAAACTACAGGTTAAAAATCGAGTAGAGGCAGCACTCATCGCGCAAAAAATGCATCATGGAAAATAAACGCATTGTTTATTAATTCAGGGACAGCTAAATGAAAATACCTGCCATTATTCAACGCTGGGGACTACTTAGAATATTCGCCATCGCCAGCTTTGTATCTATTATTTCAATCAATATCGTATCAGGGTTTGTTTTTTTTTCTTTCCTCCAGGAAAGATTACTACAACGAGAAATGGTCATCAGCTCTGAATTCATTCAGAGTGTCTCTATTATCAATAAAACCGAGCCATCTTTTCGCGGCAGCACTAACCCACATGACAAACAGGAGCTGGAAGAGTTTTTCAATCATATTTTCGGCTTACCGGATGTTTTTCGCACCACCATTTACGACATACAGGGAAAAATCATCTGGTCTAATGATAAGCAGATCATCGGCAAAATTTTTACCGACAACGAAGAGCTCAATCTTGCCATTAATGGTGTCAGAGTATACAACGAAGATCACGTGGATAAACAATCCAAGCAGGAACACCATTTCTTACCTGAGCATGTTGAAAGATTCGTAGAGAGTTACATTCCTGTTTGGGATACACAGCATCAACAGGTGATAGGCGTGGTAGAGCTCTACAAATCACCTGGCGCTTTATATGAAACGCTAGCTGAGGGTCGAACCCTGGTGATTATCGTTTCCATGTTTAGTGGCATCATTCTGTACTGGTTTTTATACTGGATAGTCAAAACCGCACATCAGCTTATTGAGACACAGCGACTGCGTATAAAACAGGCCAGCAGTCGTGCGGTGGAATTGAATGAACAAAACCTCAGGCGTATCGGTTCTGAGCTGCATGATGGCCCTGCACAATCTATAGGCTTCGCCCTGCTCAAACTGGATGCTATTAGCGATGACATGGAAAGCCCACAGGCAAAAACGAATGCTGAAGTAATTGATAGAATTCAGATTGCTCTAAGCGATGCGCTGCAGGAGATAAGAAGTTTATCCGCCGGGCTGGTGATACCTGAATTACAGGATTTATCCTTAACAGAAGCCATCCTGAAGGTTATTGATAAGCACCAGAAGAGAACTTCAACAAAGGTTAGCTATCAGCTGGATGAATTACCGCAAGAAATCAAGCTATCGACAAAAATATGTATCTATCGCCTGGTTCAGGAGGGGCTTAACAATGCAGTCAAACATGGTCAGGGCATAGACCAGCAGGTCAGCATAAGGCTACAGGACAAACAACTGCTGCTGGAAGTTAGCGATGCCGGTCCAGGGCTGTCTATCGAGGATCTGGAAAAACTCAATGACACAGACCATCTGGGCTTACGCGGTTTACGTGAGAGAGTGGAAAGTCTGGGAGGGAAATTCCAGGTCAATAGCTTAAAGCCATCACCTGGTGTTCGTTTATGGGCGAGCTTACCACTGGATGAATAACCTTTCTACCATAATACTTCTGCTTGCTACCATCCAGCCGTCAGCTACATAAAAGGAAGCCTCTGAAAGTTCAGAGGCACCTGAGAACTAACTAACCTGGCGTCAAAATCAAAAACTGAAAACCTTGATCTTGACTGAAAAGCGAAAACCATAATTTTCGTTTTGCCTGCTCTGAAAACTCGTCAATGAAATAATCAAAGCTTCCTTAACGATGTGCCCGCATCATGAAGGCACATCAGGATGTTGCTAGTTAGT
>CALCSG010000190.1 GCA_937894085.1 uncultured Gammaproteobacteria bacterium
TTTCTAATTCAGTTAATTTTCCAAAGATTAAATTGAGACGGGCTACTGAATACAGACTGTCTGTAGTGAATGCCAATATGCCGGATATGGTTGGACAGATTTCACGTGTTCTTGGTGAAAATAACTTGAATATTCATCACATGGTAAATGAATCACGTAATGATATTGCCTATACTCTGATGGATGTTGATAAACCTGTATCTACTGATGTGGTTGCTAAAATTAATTCAATAGAAGGCGTACTTGCTGCAAGATCTTTATAATGACAGTTCTGGATTTACAATCTATTCGGCAACAAATTGATGCGATTGATGAACAATTATTGTTATTGTTTAATCAGCGTGCTGAATGTGCAATTCAGGTTGCTGAATCAAAGAAACTGGATTTAAAGGATGGAGAGACTCTGGAGTTTTTTCGTCCGGATAGAGAAGCACAGGTCATTAAACGCATTAAAGATCTTAATAGAGGACCGCTTAGCGACAAGGAAGCCGGTCGCTTAATCAGAGAAGTTATGTCTGCCTGCCTGGCTCTGGAACAACCTTTGAAAATCGCTTATCTGGGACCGGAAGGAACATTCACCCAGGCTGCAGCGCTTAAACACTTTGGTAATTCAGTAGATACCGTGGCGTTAAGTTGCATTCCTGATGTGTTTTCAGCTGTGCAGGCAGGACATGCTGATTTTGGTCTGGTACCCGTTGAAAACTCCACCGAGGGTGTCATCAGTCATACACTGGATATGTTTATCCAGAGCGACTTGAAAGTCTGTGGTGAGGTCGAGGTGAGAATTCATCATCAACTGGCTAATTTGTCAAAAGACCCTTCAGATATCAGTAAGATCTACTCTCATCAGCAGTCATTTGCACAATGTCGCAATTGGCTGGATAGAAACTTTCCGTCGATTGAACGTATTCCTGTCAACAGCAATGCTGAAGCTGCACGTATTGCCGCTCAGGATAATCATGCTGCTGCTATTTGCGGAGTTCAGGCGGCGGAAATTTTTGGCCTCAAAATTTGTAACAACAATATTGAAGATCTGGCAAATAATACGACTCGATTTATGGTCATAGGCAATATTCATGTTGAACCCAGCGGAATGGACAAAACCACTATTTTAATGTCTGCACATAACCGGCCGGGTTCTTTGTTGGCCTTGCTTAAACCGCTGGCTGATTATTCCATTAGTATGAATAAAATCGAATCCAGACCTTCACCTCATCGTCTATGGGAATATGTCTTTTTTATCGATATTGAAGGTCACCAAAAAGATGAAAATGTTGCAAAAGCATTAGCCGAATTAAAAAATCAGGCTGCTTTATTTAAGATCCTGGGGTCATATCCGAAGGTTGAATTGTAAGTTGATTATGATTTTAAAAGACTACCTGTCAACTTTTGTATCAGGCTGCATACTATGATTAATCGGCTGGTAATTATCGGCGTTGGTCTTATAGGTAGTTCACTTGCATTGTCTTTAAAACAAAAAAAATATGTTAAAACCGTCATCGGGTGCGGACGCTCGGAAGATAATTTAAAAAAAGGCATTGAATTAGGCGTGCTAGATGACTATGAATTGTCGATAAGTAAGGCTATTAAGGGAGCAGATGTAGTTGTTGTCGCGGTACCATTGGGTGCCATGGATTCTGTATTTAAGCAAATGTACTCTGCTCTCGATCAGGCTACGATAATTACCGATGTAGGCAGTGCAAAAGCAACTGTTTTACGAGATGCGCAAAATTCACTTGGAGAGCACTTTAAGCAATTTGTACCTGGTCATCCGATAGCGGGCTCTGAAAATAGTGGTGTAGAGGCTGGTTTTTCCAGTTTATATCAGGATCGGAAAGTAATTTTGACACCAGTAAAAGATACTAATAATGAGGCTGTTTCTATAATTGAAAATATGTGGAAAGAAACTGGTGCCCTGGTTGAATTAATGTCTGTCGAGCATCATGACAAGGTACTTGCCGCAACGTCACATTTACCTCATATGCTCGCTTTTTCGCTGGTTTCTCATTTGTCAAAAATGAGTGATCAGGATGAGATCTTCAACTATGCTGCAGGTGGGTTTCGCGACTTTACCCGAATTGCATCAAGTGATCCTGTTATGTGGCGGGATATCTGTATGGCCAATGGAGATGCGTTACTGGAATTAATTTCCGGGTTTAAAAATGAACTTGATCAAATAGCGAATGCTATCAAGGAGCAGAACCCACAGGCGTTATTCGAATTATTTCGAGATTCTAAACATACGCGAGACCAGTTAAGAGACTTATAATTCCTGCTGTTAATTATCAGCTATCTGTTAGAATATAATCCTTAAAAATCAGCTAAAGAATAATATTTATTAATAATAATGATGACACCTTATGTAATAACAATCGATGGACCAAGCGGTTCCGGAAAAGGTACGCTGGCAGTTCAGGTTGCAACCCAGCTGGGTTTTCATGTTCTTGATAGTGGAGCTATTTACCGGCTCGCGGCACTCAAGGCATTAAATGAGAAAGTTGATTTGCAAAATGAAGAGTTAGTGCTTAATGCCATCAAAAACATGGATATTCATTTTGAAGCCGGCAGTGATCTGTCAATACCATTTCTGGATGGACAGGATGTTTCGCAGCAAATTAGAGATGAAGCAACCGCTTCAGCTGCCTCTATTGTGGCAGCCTACCCATCAATTCGTAAAGAGCTACTCGATGTGCAACGTGCTTTTTTAAAGCCACCTGGTCTGGTAGCAGATGGCAGAGATATGGGAACGACTGTCTTTCCCGACGCCAAAATCAAGATCTTTTTAAACGCATCTGCTGAAATCAGGGCTGAAAGGCGCTATAAGCAGTTGATTGATATGGGGATATCAGCTAATATTGCCGATCTGCTTAACGAAATTGAAATTAGAGATGAACGTGATCGAACTCGATCTGTTTCGCCGATGGTTCCAGCGTTAGATGCAGTAGTTGTTGATTGCAGCATGATGAGTCGTACCAGTGTATTAGATCTGGTTTTGAGCCATATTGCTGATAATGAACAATAATTGGTTTTGATAGTAGCATTACTATCAAATTTTATTAATCAGACTGTAATAATAGAGTGTTCTTTCTCTAGTTATTACAAAAAAATCTTCTTTTAGGAAAAATCTTCCATGTCAGAATCTTTTGCAGAAATGTTTGAGGCAAGTATTGCTCAAATTAATATGCGTATTGGTGATATAATTACGGGCGAAGTCGTTGATATTAATCGCGATGTTGTAATAGTAAACGCTGGTTTGAAATCAGAAGGCGTTATCCCCGTTGAACAATTTTTAAATGAATCCGGTGAACTTGATGTCAAAATTGGCGATCAGGTTGAAGTCGCTCTGGATTCATTCGAAGACGGTTATGGTGAATCCAGACTGTCTCGTGAGAAAGCTAAGCGTGCTCGTGCATGGACACGTCTTGAGCAGGCTCTTGAAGCTGATGAAATCGTAACAGGTCGTTTTACCGGCAAGGTTAAAGGTGGTTTTACGGTTGATATCGGTGAAATTCGTGCTTTCCTTCCTGGGTCACTGGTTGATGTGCGTCCAGTACGTGATACGGCTTACCTGGAAGAAAAAGATCTCGAATTCAAAATCATTAAATTAGATCAGAAACGTAATAACGTCGTTGTTTCACGTCGTGCTGTGGTAGAGCAGGAATTTAGTGAAGAGCGTGAGAAGTTACTGGAATCGCTGAAAGAAGGTGAAAAAGTACGTGCTGTCGTTAAGAACCTGACTGATTATGGTGCTTTCCTTGATCTGGGTGGAATTGATGGTTTATTACATATCACTGATATGGCATGGAAACGTGTTAAACATCCATCTGAAGTTGTTGAAATTGGACAGGAAATTGATGTTGTTGTACTAAAATTTGACCGTGAGAAAGTTCGTGTTTCTCTGGGTCTTAAGCAAATGGGTGATGATCCATGGTCTAACCTGATGCGTCGTTATCCTGAAGGGTCTCGTCTATTTGGTACAGTCAGTAATATCACAGATTATGGTTGTTTTGTTGAAATTGAAGATGGCGTTGAAGGTCTTGTTCATGTTTCAGAAATGGACTGGACTAACAAAAACGTTAATCCTAACAAGACAGTCTCTCTAGGTGATGAAGTTGAAGTCATGATTCTTGAAATTGACGAGGAACGTCGTCGTATTTCTCTGGGCATGAAACAATGTATGCCTAACCCATGGGATGAATTTTCAGCAACTCATAATAAGGGTGACCTTATTAGTGGTAAGATCAAGTCTATTACAGATTTCGGTATCTTCATTGGTTTGAATGGTAATATAGATGGATTGATACATCTGACTGATTTATCCTGGAATAAGACTGGTGATGAAGCGGTGCGTGACTTTCAGAAAGGTCAGGAAGTTGAAGCTATGGTTCTTGGTATTGATCCTGAACGTGAGCGTATTTCACTGGGTATCAAGCAACTTGATAAAGATCCTTTTGCTAATTTCATTGCTCAATATCCAAAAGGTAGCATTGTTAATGGTAAAGTTATTTCGGTTGATGCCAAAGCTGCTATCATTGATCTTGGTGACGGTCTTGAAGGTATACTTCGTGCTTCTGAAATGGCGAAAGATCGTGTTGAAGACGCCAGAACTTTCATGAGTGAAGGTGATGATGTTGAAGCGAAATTGACTGGTATGGATAGAAAGAATAGAAGTGTATTTTTATCTATAAAAGCGAAAGATCAGGATGAAGAAACTGAAGCACTACGTGATTATACCGCCAGCAGTGATGCAGGTTCAGCAACTACAAGTTTTGGCGATCTGTTAAAAGAACAGATGAGTTCGGACGACTAAGTTACACTGCACTCAGGGAAACAGGTACTTGTGTACCTGTTTCCTTTATAATAATAAAGGGGCTTTGTTATGAAAGATCAAGAATATGTACCAGCATTAACAAAATCTGATTTAATCGAAAACCTCACTCGCAGTCAGGGACATCTGGCCTATAAGGATGTTGAACTTGCCGTAAAAAGCCTTATTGAAATGATGAGTAATGCTTTATCGATGGGTGAACGGATTGAAATTAGAGGTTTTGGAAGTTTTAGCCTTCATTATCGTCCACCACGTGTGGGTCGTAATCCAAAATCTGGTGATAAAGTCGAATTACCTGGAAAATATGTGCCTCATTTTAAACCTGGTAAAGAATTACGTGATCGTGCTAATAACTTTAAATAGTTTATAGTATTTTCAACCTGACATCATGATGTTGTAGATAAAGGTAATTTCAATCCTGTCATGGAAGTAGAGTTTCCAGCAATCATCATCTCCGCTCTGTTACTCGGTGTTATCATTGGCCGTTTTTCATTTTCTAATAGACATTCAAATCAGAAAAAAGATACTGATTTAAGTAATTGCTCCGAATCA
>CALCSG010000191.1 GCA_937894085.1 uncultured Gammaproteobacteria bacterium
TAACATGGCCAGCCCTGATGATGTTGCGCCGGCACCGCCAACTCTTTCGTTTCCGGTTGCATATCTAGGAACACCGGTTGCATCATCTGCTCTGCGCTCAAATTCTTCATAAACTCTCAATAACTCATGAGCGTTTAATTTTGGCTGAAAGAAATGTATGTTAGGGGAATTTCCAGTTGTTTCGCCACGTTCGGTTTGATAAATTTTCCACGGGAAAATATCAACTGTCTGCCCTGGTAGCAATTTATCCTCATGTATTTCAACCATTGGGCCTGATGCCATGCCGACATTATTGGATATTGCTCTTGCGGTTGCGTTACACATGCTCTGTATATCCCGCATGAGATATCGTAGAGAATTACCCCAGAACGAACCAGGTACAGGATCAAAACAGGCTTTATGGTATGGTCTTCGTGAAAGAGGATCTTTATTGATAACTGCGCGTATCGTGTGATTTCCAATTTTTATAGCGTCAATCTCGTATTCTCCGTAAGGATCAATATCTTTTTCTTTTTTATATCCCCATTCAATTAACAGTTTACCCTGTACTGATCCCCAATAGTGCAATCCATCAAGTGTCCCGTAGCCACTATTCATCCACCAGTTACTTTTTCCTTCTAAATCTTTTCTCTCGCTATTTTCCCACATCCATTCTCGTAGACCACCACGGCCATACTCTTCCAAAACATCGGAAATAGCTTTATTTGAATAACCCTCAACATCTAAAAATGACCTTAATTCGCGTCTTGTTAGCCTGATATGCTCTATAAAATCACCATCGTTTGGTGTTTCAGCATTGGGTGATGGGTAACAATCGAACGGAGACACCCTGCTAACTTCATGCTGAATAATATCTTCAGCAACAGGTATAACGCCGTTCTCATCATGTCCCCATGATAGTTTTTTACGTTTGTGCTTAATTGGTCCCTTTATTATGCCGGCAGAGAATGTAGAAAAATCATCAATGAATTGATCCAGTGCGACCTCCCACCCTCCCTCCGTCAACTGGTCATCGATCTTCATGCTCATGCGTTCGCCACGCTTTTTAGCATCCTGGCGCAAGCCTGATATAACCAAGTCTCTTAATTTACCAACACGATCCATTAAATCTTTTTGTTGCTCGCCTGGGATAACAGTTTGTTGTATACGTTCAGCAATGCTTCTTTCCGCCCATACTGGTAAATCTGGCAAAGGTGTTGGCTCAATTTCCCACGCTTTATCACCTGCAGGCATAATTATGTCCCTGATCCATGCTTTCAAACCGCGCATTTTTGAGTTCGTGAGCATCATATAAATCTCTGAACCGCCCTGCTCCCGTATTTCCCTTAACTCCGAAGCTGAGTATTCACCTTTTTTGGCTCGTAAATCATTCAGTAATTCATGTTCGATATGCTGCTGCTTTGCGTTTCTGTTCAGCTCCCAGCATTTTGATATGTGTGACGACAAACCTATTTCAATTGGCTCTGCTTTGATTTCAATATTGTTCGATGAGGGTATTTTATTGACTGGAATGAAAGCGAGGCCGTTTTGCATTTGATTATCAACTGGTTGGAATTGTCCGTAATATAGCGAAACAGCTGGTTTTATTTTTATTATGTAGGTTTAAAGAAACATATACCTTGGCTCATAAATCTACGCTCCAAACTTTTTACGCCCAACAGACCGGGCTTTTCTAACTATGATTTTCTCCGGGTTATACGCAAGATTCATCATGACAGAATCAGCCATGTTCGGAGAATCTATTTCTAAATCCTTCATTTCCTTTTTATTCATAACCTGAAACTTATTCAATGAGTGATATTTTTTAGGTATTCGGCATATCTCAGCTCTCAATAAATCAATTTCTTCTATTTCACTTGAAAATGATATTAGCTCATCAGGGTTAAAATATTTACCTTTTATTACCGCCTGGTGGGTTCTCCAGCATCTATCCCTAAGCTCCCAGTAGAATTGCGCTCTTTGATTTACGAAGGTTTCTTTATTTGTTCGCTTTCTTTTTTTCTTATCGCCCCGGGTGTCGCGTCCATCTTCGTAAATCTCATCAGGCCTGGCAGCTGTTTCTGCACCGTCGAACATTTGCGTGCCTGTTCTTGTTGGCCCAAGGGCATCATTAAACTGCCTGCGTAAACCTAAGCCCATGCCCCCACCATCCCAGATAAAGTGGTCAGGCTTCACTTCATGGCAGTATTCGATAGCCCAATCAGCACCTTCATTTACATCACCATCGTCTTTTTCTTTTACATCCAGGAAGACAACACCGTGTCTATACGCCAAACCTTTTGTATCTATTCCAAGGTCAGAAGGATCATGAGACACAACCTCTACACCAACCGGCTCAAATCCCAGTTTTATATGGGCATCGATACAGGCATTAAACCAGTCGACCGGAATAATGGCGTTCGGTACCGAGTCGGAATAACCGCCATGCCATTTATGAAAGTATTCTGATTCATCCATGTTTTCCTTATCGTCTAACCGTTCACTTTCAAGCCCTGAAGCCAAAAACCATTTTTTAGGTATTTCATCATAGTTTATCTGGACAATCATCAAGTTATCATCTTGATAAACACCATCTTTTGCTAATTTCTTTTCAGCTCTTTTTAACCATTTTTTTGATACAGGGTCAGCTGTAGATCCTCTATTGAGAGTTATCCACACTTCAGGCATATGAACATCTTCGCCAGCTATTAACTTATCAGCATCTTTAGCACTTAATCTTAGTGATGTTGTTAGTACTTTAAGTGTGTTTTGAGATAACGAATCACCTTCTTCAATCCATAAACCATCCACACCGGATAGCATGGATTTAACAGAGCGAGGATTGCGGCTTAACCCTTTGTAGAATATGCGGCCACCGCTTTCACGATGATAAATATGATTGTTGTCATGAGTGAACCCTTCTAATTCTAGTCGCTCAATCTCATCGAGTAGCAACCTGTGGACCGATTCATCAATTGAATTTTGGAATTCACGACCGCAGCACCATAGCTGACCATTTGAAACCTGTGCAAGAACATAATCTGCTGCAAACGTAGACTTGGTGGATCCGCGACCACCAACAATCATTTTTATTCTTTTGGGGATTTCCAGTAATTGACCGAGCTTAGGAGCGCAACCGATGTTTATATCAATTGGCTCACCAAGCTCGTTATTTTGATGTGTTAGGTCTGGCAATTAACTTATGGCCGGTAAATTAAGATCATCCATTATCAGTATTATTATTTTTGATAGCAACCACACCCTGTAACACGATATTAAAAAAAGCAGGGTCAGTCTTTGCCCAGTGCCGAATGGTACTGTCAGGCTTGCCAGAAAGAGCAACAAGCTCAGCTAGACTTTTCAATCCAGCTGACTTGCATAGTTGAGAGGGTTTAGTGTTTGTCATTTTTTTGTTTGTTAATCAACAATGCACACTGATCGCATTGAAAACTTAAGTGAGTTATGTTTTTTTGCATTACAGGCAGGCTCACTCCAATTCCACGAG
>CALCSG010000192.1 GCA_937894085.1 uncultured Gammaproteobacteria bacterium
CAACTACCAGAACAGCATGGCCTACGCACTGACATTTTTACTCACTGCCCTCGGTATTATCAGCCTGTGGCAAACTCATAAAAATTTATTAGGGATAAGCATTCAACTTAAAACACCAAAACCGGTTTATCAGCAGGAAAAGCTGAACCTGGAATTTATCCTTAACCATTCGAATCTTGCTGACCGATACGCCATTGGTATTCAGTACATGAACCTGCCCCCTGTTTATAGCGGTTTAAAACCTCAACAAAATAAAACCATTAGCTTAATGTTGCCCGCTGTCAAAAGGGGATTATATAAACCAGCAGGATTTGTAATTTTCACACGTTATCCTACCGGCCTTTTTCATGCCTGGAGCTGGTTAAAGTTTGATACTCCTGTGCTGATTTACCCGAAACCTGTATTCGATATCAAGCTGAAAGAAAGTATTTCGGATGAGCATCATAATAAAAGCACAATTGATACCACGGATGGCGACGATTTTGCTGGCTTGCGAGAGTTCCAGCAGGGAGAGTCATTGAAACATATTTCATGGAAGGCCTATGCCCAGGGCAGAGGCATGTTAACCAAAACTTTTCAGGGACATGCCTCAACTAATCTGTGGATAAACTGGTTTGATATGACAGCAGCCTCTCTGGAAGGTAAGTTATCGCAAATGACGGCACTGATAATTCAGGCAAATCAGGAGGGTAGAAAATACGGATTAAAGTTACCCGGTATAAATATTCAACAGGCAGCCGGTCCCGCTCATTTTGCCGATTGTCTGCAGAAAGTAAGTACCTTTGAACAATCAGATATTAATTCGGTTTTAATCGTTGATGAGCAATAATTTACCCATCCAAAAAATAGCCATGGAACAGGCTGACAATACCGCTGTTCTTGCTGTTACTTATAGCTTTTTGCCGTCAATGCTTCCGCATTTTATGCATATGCCTTTATGGGTCACGGGTTTTACTCTATTTGCCCTGGCCTGGCGCAGTGTACAGTCTCTCGGCCATATTGGTGCCATACCGAGATGGTTACTGGTTCCGCTGGTGGTTGTCGGGGGGATCAGTGTATTTGCGCAATACTGGACCATCGTAGGACGTGACCCGGGGCTGGCTTTGTTAACGGTGATGACAGCCTTTAAATTTCTCGAATCAAAAACTCATCGTGACATATTAATCCTGATTTTCCTGTGTTATTTCCTGCTCACCACGAACTTCCTGTTTGGCCAGAGTATCCTGATTGCTGTCTACATGTTGCTAACCGTCATCATCATTACTTCAACATTAATTACCATAAACCAGCGTGACAACTCCATTCCGCTGCAGAAACGCTTAAAAAGCGCAGCAAAACTGATAGCACTATCTATCCCGATTATGGTTATATTATTTATTCTGGTGCCACGAATTCCGGGGCCTATCTGGGGACTGACTCAGGAACAACGGGGTGGCATAACGGGCCTAAGTAATAGTATGTCCCCTGGCGCTATCAGTGACCTGATCACCAGCAACGATGTCGCTTTTCGAGTTACTTTTGATGGCGATATTCCACCTCAGCAAAAGCTGTACTGGCGTGGCCCGGTGATGGTTAAGTTTGACGGCAAAACCTGGTCTCAGGGCAACACCAGAAGGGTAACGGAGGTTAAAAGCAGTACTGATAAAAACATTAGTAATTACACTGTAACATTGGAACCTAATGGCAAAACCTGGTTATTTGGACTGGATATACCAACCCGGATTCCCCCTTCCAGTTTCATGAATTCAGAGTTACAACTCAACAGTATAAAGCCTGTTAATGATTTAAAACGCTATTCATTAAGCTCTCAACTGGAGTATAAACTCGGACTGGATGAAAATATCGAGTACCTGATGCTGGCTGATACCTTCCATGAAACTCGCAACCCTCAAACCCTGGCTCTCGGACAACAATGGAAAAAACAGTTTAGTTCTGATATTGACATTGTTAATCATGCTTTAAAAACATTTAATACTCAGAACTTTGTCTACACTCTGCAACCACCTCGCCTCGGGCTGAATTCGAGTGATGAGTTTTTATTTCAGACGCGCCGCGGATTCTGTGAACATTACGCCAGTAGCTTTGCATTACTGATGCGTGCAGCAGGTATACCATCACGAATAGTGACCGGATACCAGGGTGGCGAACTGAATCAGGTCGGAAACTACCTGATAGTACGTCAGTCAGATGCCCACGCCTGGACAGAAGTCTGGCTGCAGGATAAAGGCTGGATTAGAATCGACCCCACCGCAGCAGTATCGCCAGACCGCATAGAAAAAGGACTGGACCAGGCTCTCAAAGAAGGCTCTTCAGTCTTTAAAATCGGTAAACGTAGCCCTTTACTGAGTAAAATGTTGTACAGCTGGGATAATCTTCAGCATAACTGGAATGACATGATTTTAAATTACGATCAGCGTAAACAGACTAAGTTTCTGAATAAACTTGGACTGGGTATTCGCAGCTGGGGCGACATGGTGATCACGCTGGTAATCTGTATGGTGTTTATCACAGGAATTTACTGGTTGATTGCATGGTACCGGGAAAGGCCACCTGCAATTGCTGATTATGAAACAATCATCAATCGACTATTAAAAAAACTCTCTAAACTGGGCTATAAAAAGGAACCTTCCGAACATGTTTACGAATATTTACAGCGTTTAAAAAATCAACAAAATTTCGAGGACCCTCAGCTACAAAAAATATTTGAAACTTACAGCAAGATAAAATATTCAAGGGCCTGCAGCAGCAAAATGTAATCAGACGTTTTAGCCGGATGGTGTCGGAGTGGAAGAGCCCCTCCGTTAAAGTTAAATCGTAAACCAGATAAATCAGCTATTATCGTAATATAGAAAAAAGCTTATGAATCGTTAACGCCCTCACCTCTCAGCTCTATTAACATCTTCACACCTTTCTTGCGTTGTGTGTGTACAACATCAATTTGCTGAGATAACTTACTTTTCAATTCCTCGTTTTGCTCTGCTTCCATTTCCTCTTTGAGTTGAACCTCTTTACTCTTCAGGCGAGAAAGCAAATCCTGCAATTCTTCTTTTTTCTGGTCCCGAGCATTGGCATCCATATCAAAAAACTCGGCCAGCTTACTGAGTAATGTTTTAAGTCCCATTATTTATCTCCTGTTGGCCTGATTGATGCTGATCATGAATATCCTTAAGTTCGTTTTCATCCAGTTGAACAGTTTTCTCAGCATCTGATATGTCTTTGTTGTGTTTAATGAACAGTGTTTGTCCCATTTCTATCAACTTTCTAGAAATATTGTAAACATAAGCTTTATCATTCATTAATGAGATAGCCATATCGGCTGTGATTTGTTGATCGTGTATCATTTGATTAATGACTTTATTTTGATCAGTGTACTGTGTATCAGACTCCAGCTTTAACTGATCTATCATCAATGAGGGAATATCTGCAGATTCCGCAGTGCGTATTAATTCCAGCGCCCGTACCAGTTGAGCAATCTGAATTCTGATCACATTGTACTGTTCTTTTATGACATCATTATGACTGGTCGTATAGTTTGCCAGGTTCTTTTGCAGGTGCTTGACATCCTTAATCGCATCTACCATATCCTGATTGGCTCTACGTAACCAGTGAATTTCACCGGATTGCTCCAGCTCCCAACCAAAAGATGCGCGACTGATATAGCTTATAATCTCTGCATACAGACTTTTAATTTTTAATTCATAATAGCGGTCAATATCAAAACTCTCTTTTACCGGAAAATCATTGGTCAGTTTTTTAAGGTTGCTATCCTTGTTCAGAATTTCTTCCCGTGGCAATCTTATTCCATGCGCAATGATATCGATCGTGTTATCCCACATATGCAGAGTTTCATTTCGCACCGCCTCGGTGGCCGTATCGGCGTAAGCGATAGTGGATTCATGCAGGAAGCGGGCCTTAAGCCTGGATTGCTTTTTTTCCGGGATAATTCTCTGTAGAAAGTCCACCATTTTGCCCATCACAGGCAGCATCAGGACTACGCCCAACAGATTGAAAATTGTATGAAAGATCGCAAGTTTTAATGTGTAATCGTCGTTTTTTATACCTGTAAACAAACTGATTTCATCAACCAGCAGCAGTATCTGCTGAAGAAAAACAATGGCTACCAGACCGGTGACCAGGTTAAAAATCAGGTGGGCAACAGCAAGCCGTTTACCCTGTTCATTCGAACTAAATGATCCGATAATAGCTGTAATCGTGGTACCTACATTAGCGCCAATAGCTAATGCCAGCGCATTTTCATAACCTATCTGGCCACTGGCCAACGCGGTGATCGTCAATACCAGTGTCGCATGACTGGACTGCATAATGACGGTGGCAGCAATGCCAATCAAGGTATAAATCAACAGACCTTTTAAGCCGCTTACTGCAAACTGGGTTAAATCCAGAGTATCCTTAAAGGTCTCAAAACCTTCTTTCATATAATGGATGCCTAGAAATAAAAATCCCAGTCCCGCCAGCACATAACCTATCCCTTTTAGCGTCTTTGAATTCTGGAAAATTAACAGGGTGCCGAAAACCAGTATGGGCATGGCATAAGCGGATATCTTTACTTTCAGCCCAAAACCTGCAATTAACCAGGCACCGGTGGTGGTACCCAGGTTGGCACCAAAGATAATACCTACGCCCTGGTATAAACCAATTAATCCGGCACTTAAAAATGAAATAGTGATGACAGAAACCAGTGAACTGGACTGCATGATACTGGTTGATACGATACCGAAAGTCAGACTTTTCCAGCGTTTATCGGTAGCTTTTG
>CALCSG010000193.1 GCA_937894085.1 uncultured Gammaproteobacteria bacterium
CTACTGTCATTCCGGCATTTTTTTAGCCGGAATCCATTACAGAGATGGCACTTTTTAAAGTTTTAACTTCGTTATTAATGGATTCCCGCTAAAAGCATGCGGGAATGACGACATTACATGATTTTCATACACAGCCATATTATTTTTTAATAACTGCCTTATAAGAGTAGAACATTAAGCGATTGCTAAATAATCATTAACGGAGCGATAATACGCGCCGTGTGAATTAAGCTTGTTAAAAATGACTGATCGTAAACAACAAATGAAACAATGGCTTGATGGCCTGGGCTATCAGGATTATTCGCTTGAGGTGGCTTCTGAAGATGCCAGTTTCAGGCGTTACTTCCGCCTGCGGCAGGGTGATCAAAGCTGGATTGTGATGGATGCACCTCCAGAAAAAGAACCCTGCGACGCCTATGTCAACATTGCTAAAAAGCTCAGGGGTATCCGCCTCAGTGCGCCGGAAATTATTCATGAAAATCATGATGAAGGGTTTCTGCTAATAACTGATTTCGGTGATTTGTCTTACCTGCAGGTATTAAAACCTGAAAATGCAAACAGTCTGTACGGGGATGCCAAGGCAGTAATTTTACAGATGCAGACTCGAATCAATGCAGATGATCTGCCTGCATATGATGAAGCGCTGTTACGCCAGGAAATGGATCTCTTTAAAGAATGGTTTCTGGAGAAATTACTGGGAATCGTGCTCACTCCAAATCAGATGGGACTGTGGAAAATGACGGTCGATTCACTGGTGAAATCTGCACTCGAACAACCCCAGGTATTTGTGCATAGAGATTTTCATTCTCGTAATTTAATGAAAATTGCAGATCGCAACCCCGGTATCCTGGATTTTCAGGATGCGTTGAAAGGTCCGGTTACCTATGATCTAGTCTCATTATTACGCGATTGTTATATTGAATGGCCCGAGCCTCAGGTAGATCAATGGGTGCTGGATTTCCATGATTTTGCCGTACTTGATCATCTGCAGGGTATTAAGGCATCCCAGTTTATGCGCTGGTTTAACCTGATGGGTGTGCAGCGCCATCTAAAGGCTATAGGTATCTTTTCTCGCTTAAAGTTACGCGATGGCAAAGACCAGTTTTTAAAGGATATTCCTCGAACCCTGAATTACCTGAAAATAGTCGGTACCGGTGAAATGAGCATGGTCGGTCTTAATGCGTTGATTAATGAATTAAGCCTGGGTTTTAGAGTCAAGTCGATCAAAAGGTAGTTTGATTTGAATGCGATGATTCTTGCCGCAGGCCGTGGCGAACGCATGCGCCCACTAACCGATACCTGCCCCAAGCCGCTACTCACGGTAAAGGGAAAACCTCTAATCGTTTATCATCTTGAAGCTTTAAAAAAAGCCGGTATCGAGTCGGTTGTCATCAATGTGTCGTGGATGGCCGGGCTAATCCAGCAGACACTGGGTGATGGCAGCGCATTCGGTTTACACATCCAGTACAGTGTTGAATCTTCAGCACTGGAAACTGCCGGTGGCATAATTAACGCACTGGATAAACTGGATGATGAGTTTATCGTGGTAAATGGCGATATTTTTACCGGTTACGATTTCTCGCGCTTAACAAAACCAGCAAAGGATTGTCACCTGGTATTAGTGCCAAACCCGCCACATCATCTCAACGGGGATTTTGGGATTGAACAGGGCTTACTGCTCAACTCATCGACTCAACAATATACTTTTGCCGGTATATCCAGTTATAAAAAATCATTCTTTTCCGGTCACTGTAAAGGCAGGCTGGCTTTATCCCCGCTGCTTAGAAAAGCTGCAGATCAACGCGGTGTTAGTGCTGAACTTTTTGAGGGTTTATGGAGTGATATTGGTACACCGGAAAGATTGCAGCTATTGCAATAAATATTTTCCTTGTTAAAACATGTCGGGATTAAGCTGGACTGAAATCCTGTATACGATTACATGTTATTCAGCAACTTTTCTGTGCGAGTGAGTATCTGAGTAAATGGAATATGCTCCAGCCTGCCAAACAGGCTGTGACTGGTTAATTTGCTGCGACTCAAACGGGGTGATGATACGCCGCACAAAAGTCGAGCCAGCAGGCGTGGATTGCTGTGCAGTATAGTTTCTTTGTTGACCAGATCTTTAACCTGTTGCCATAAATCATCGCCAATGTCGGGAGTCTGTCGTGGACTTATCTTGCTTATTTGACGAGCTCCCCTGTTGCACCAGCTACAGTGACCACAGGGCTGTGAACGTTGTTCGCCGAAGTGGGCTGCCAGTGCATTGGTCTGACAGTTATCCAGTGACACCAGATCCAGTACCTGTTGTAAACGATTTATTTCAGCCTGTTCGCGTTTGATCATACGTTGATAAAGTTCTGTCGCCAGCGATTCGCTAGCGTCGGGCTTACGTAAAATTTGGTAACGATGGCGAATGCCGGCAACTTTAACTTCCAGTAACTGCTGTTCTGCCAGCCAGTCGAGTGCACTAATTATGCGTTCCCGGTTGCTGCCTAAATTGGAGGCTGCCATGGCCAGATCCAGTTTGAACCAGGTTCTACCCTTGCTGACCTGAGCAAACAGTTTACCCAGGAAGTTTTTACGCTCTCCTTCAAAACAGCTTAGGATCTGACTCGAACTTTGCAGCGGTTTGAAACTGTAGTCGGCATAGAAAGGCGTTCCACCCTGTAGATATCCATCGAGTTCAAGATAAGTGAGCAGGGTACGCATAACCAGAGCACGAATATCATTTTCCGCAGAAAGGGTATACAGGCTAACATCAAATTCTTCACCGACATTTCCCATAGCGAATAGCCCTTCGAGCAAACTCACGATGGACTGTTTATCAGGTGTGTCACCGTAAATGAAATTCTCCAGTACATTCAGGTCATCTGCACATGCCAGCATTTGACACAGCGAAGGTTGACCATCTCGTCCGGCACGGCCAATTTCCTGTGAATAGTTTTCCAGGCTCTTGGGCAGGTTGTAATGATAAACCGCGCGAATATTAGCTTTGTCTACGCCCATCCCAAAGGCGATAGTTGCAACCACGATGGCGTAGTCAGCAGCCATAAACCATTCCTGCACTTCGTTACGTAGTTCAGGTTTTAGACCGGCGTGATAGGCGCGTGCAGGTAAGCCTGCTTCTGCTAATTGCTGCGCAACCTGCTCGGCAGTTTTTTGCAGCGTGACATATATAATGGCAGATCCGGGGGGTTGTTGTTGAATGCTATCGAGTAACACCTGATCACGCTGATCGACGGTGACCGTGCGGGTGTCGATAGTGAGGTTAGGGCGGTAAAAGCCGGTACGCACGGCGCAGTTTGCGCTGATATCGAATTGACGACAGATATCATCAAGTACAGGAGGCGTTGCGGTGGCGGTCAATGCGAGCAACCGTTGTGCTCCAAACTCACGTGCGAATCCAGCCAGT
>CALCSG010000194.1 GCA_937894085.1 uncultured Gammaproteobacteria bacterium
TTTGTAATGTTAAGTTACCATCGAAGTAATACAGGAGAGCTGGCAGAGTGGTCGAATGCGGCGGTCTTGAAAACCGTTGACCGGTAACGGTCCATAGGTTCGAATCCTATGCTCTCCGCCATATATAAGCCCTAACTATATGATAGTTAGGGTTTTTTTATTTATTGCATTTAATGCGTGTACGGATTGGTGTACGGCTAAATAGGGGAAATGACTAGAACTTGGGTTTTAGTTTAGTATTTTGAGTCCTGTTACCTTATTTAAATTAATTAGCTTAAATTCCATCCTCAATTCAACTTTGGGTTAAACTTCTGATATTCTGGCCATTAATAACTAGCATAGATCACTTGTTTTAAATAGGCTTTTAAAGCCATATATTAATGACCGAAATAGTAACTCTTCCATCATATTTAACTGTGAAAAGCATAGAACAAACATTAAATGCTTGTTCTGAAATTCTAGATGCTTGTGATAATGTCAATATAAATGCTTCAGGCTTAAAGTTTGTTGATCCATTTGGTATTGCCATGCTTGGTTCCTGCTTATCTCAAGCTAAAGCCTATGGTTTTGATTCCTGTATTAGTGGTCTAAATAAAAATGTAGGCAGCTATTTAAATAGAATGGATTGCTTTAATGATGTTGAACTTACCGATTTTTCACCATCTTATAATGTTAGACATGATCGTAGTGATTCTTTGGTTGAGTTAAAAAAGCTTGAAGATGTAAAAATGGTCAATCAAGTTTCTAATGAATTAGCTAAAGCTTTAGTTGGCTCTTTCAATAATGTTGATCTTGATTTAGTTATTAATGAGCTGAGTGGTTATACATTGAAGGAGCTTCTCATTAATACATTGCAATATCCAATTAGTGAATTATTGGAGAATTCGTTAACTCATGCTCGAAGAAATGGTTATTGCCATACTGCTGTTTGGGTGGCTGGGCAATATTTCAAGAGTAGAGGAATCGTTCAAATATCCGTAATAGATAATGGTTGTGGTTTCTTAAGTTCTCTCAAAGGTCATTCCCAATTACAAACTACTTCTCATCTTGATGCAATTCTTACTGCTCTGAAACCTAGAGTAAGTTGTAATAGAGATCTAGGTATTATGGGTGATAGCGTAAATCAAGGTGTTGGTCTTACAACTACTGTTAGAATTGCAGAAGCCTCGGGTGGTCGTGCAACAATACTAAGTGGCGATGCTTTTCACCAGACTGATGGAAGAAGTAGCTATCTCTCAAATGATTCATGGCAGGGAGTGGCTGTTTCCTTAGTATTTTCTCGAAGTAAATTAAACAAAGTACAAATTAGTGAGCTGCTCCCCGTTTTAGAGAATGAACCTGAAATATCTCTACGATTTGAATAAAAAAGCTTCCATTCTGGGAACAATTGGTTAATTATGATGTTTATGAAACAGATTGCATCTACAGTAAAGTTCCCCTTATCGCATTTTGCAGCGGGTCATTTAGCTGGGACGAGGGCAATTGCAGTTCCTTTGAGAGTAGCAATTGAGCAAGCCTACTGTTCTAAGTCTGGGGATATTATCCTTGATTTTAAAGCTGTAGAAGTAACTCAATCATTTATGGATGAAGTGATAGGCCGGTTAATTTTGAGTTATGGCCCTGATGTACTTAAAAAGCTAATTTTTAAAAATTGTTCTAATGATGTTAAAGCAATAATTAAATTTATTGCTGCTGATCGATCAGATCAATATCTAAAGCAAAATACACATTAGGCTTATATTAAAAATCTCAAGGTGTCAGGCAAGCTATTATTAATACTAATCGGTTTCTTTACTTTTTGATAAAATAACCAGATTCAACATCACCCAAAAGAGTAGGAATTTCCTCGTCGTATTCAGCATACATAGCAACACACCAGTTATTTTTTAGTGCTGCAATTAACGTATCTTCATGTCCACATAAATGAACATTTTCCTGGCAGACCTTACAAAACTTTATCCCATATTGGTCAGTATCAATTAGCTCTTCCCACTTCTGGTCGCATTTATATCTAAATTTACAGTTTCTAATTAGTTCTTTGCTCATGTCTACCCTGAACTCCTGTTATTGAACTTGTACGAACCACGAAGCACTATTATCATTCATACAGCATGAAGTGACATGATACAGCTTTGTACAACTGGAAAGCTGTTATGATAACTCTACGGATAGAAAAGAATAATAATGACAGAAAATCAAAACTCGGAATAAAAAGCGTGCGATTACATTGATTTAACTGGTTTTGGAAAAAAGCTCATTAACTGTGAAGTCAGGATTATAAAAAAGCAATAAATGGATAATATAAATGGCAGCTAAAGAAGCCAGAGCAAGAATAAAAATCAATAAGCTGCTTGAAGACTCCGGGTGGCGTTTTTTCGACGATCACAATGGAAAGGCCAATGTGGTTTTGGAGCCAAATGCAAAGTTAACTCAGGAAAAGGTTGATGACCTGGGAGAAAACTTTGAGAGCATCAGCAATGGATTCATTGATTTTCTACTCTTAGATGAGATGGGCTTCCCGTTGGTGGTTCTGGAAGCGAAAGCCGAAGACAAGAACCCGCTTATCGGTAAAGAGCAGGCACGCACTTACGCAAAATCTCAAAATTGTCGCTTTATTATCCTTTCCAATGGAAATCTGCATTATTTTTGGGATTTGTATCAGGGTAATCCGCATATTATTACCCGTTTCCCCGGCCCTGATTCGATCAAGGGGTATCACTATTTCCAGCCTGACCCTGATCGCTTAATAAGAGAGCGCGTTTCAAAAGACTATATCGCATTAACGCAGATGCCTGGTTATGAATCTGAGGCGGGTTGGAAAAATAGAGATGAACGTACATCTTTTATTGCAAAAAACCGCCTTCGGTTTTTACGTGACTATCAAAAGCTGGCCGTTCACTCCATACAAGATGCTGTTGCGCAAAGTAAAAACCGTTTTCTGTTTGAAATGGCAACGGGAACCGGCAAGACGCTTACTGCCGCTGCCGTTATAAAATTGTTCCTGCGTACTGGGAATGCGCGCCGGGTGCTGTTTCTGGTAGATCGTCTGGAACTTGAGGATCAGGCCAATAAAGCTTTTAACTTTCTACTTAAGAACGATTATTCATCCATCATCTACAAAGAAAAGCGTGACGATTGGCGAAAGGCTGAAATTGTTGTAACCACTGTCCAGTCGCTACTGTTTAATGATAAGTACAGGCGATTATTTTCTCCAACAGACTTCGACCTGGTGATCTCTGATGAATCTCATCGCTCAATCGGCGGCAACGCAAGGGCTGTGTTTGAATATTTTGTGGGGTATAAGCTGGGCCTGACGACAACACCGAAAGACTACCTTAAAAAATTCGATCAGGAAAAGCCAACCACTCGCGACCCTCGGGAACAGGAGCGTAGGATGCTGCTAGACACCTACCGCACATTTGGTTGCGAGTCTGGTGACCCTACATTTCGATATTCTCTGCTTGATGGGGTAAAGGATGGCTTTCTGATCAACCCGATTGTTGTTGATACAAGAACTGACATCACCACACAATTACTTTCAGATAAAGGCTACTCCGTAATGGCTGGTGATGAAGACAGCACTAATGCCGAACAAGCCTTCTACCAGAAAGATTTTGAGAAAAAATTCTTTTCTGAAGATACAAATCGGGTTTTTTGCGAAACCCTTTTGAATCATGCTTTACGCGACCCCATCACTGGTGAAATAGGCAAAGGCATCGTTTTTGCAGTGAGTCAGAATCATGCGGGCAAACTTACCCAGGTGTTGAATGAGGTGGCCGATAAGATGTTCCCCGGCAAGTACCAGTCAAACTTTGCGGTTCAGGTGACTTCGTTGATACCGAGTGCCCAGCAGTACACGATCAATTTCACTAACAATAATCTGTTGGGAAGAAGCAGTTTCAATGAGAGTTATCGTACCAGTAAGGCGAGGATATGCGTCACTGTGGGCATGATGACAACAGGCTATGATTGTCCCGATCTGCTTAACCTGGCATTGATGCGACCTATTTTTTCACCGCAGGATTTTGTGCAAATTAAGGGGCGTGGTACGCGTAAGCACAACTTCACTGAAGAACTTTTTGATCCATTGTTAAAAGAACAGCTTGGGGAGCAAGAGAAAAAGCGCTTCAAGCTCTTTGACTATTTCGCTGTCTGTGAGTTTTTTGAAGAAGAATTTGACTACGATGAAATTCTTAAATTACCCAGACCTGGCCGGAAGAAAGGTGGAGGTGAGGGTCCTGAGCCTCCACCTCCACCCATTGCGCCCTATACCTTTACAGGCGATGACCTGGTGCTGTCATCTGATCAGCACTATGTGGGCGAAGATGGTATGAAGGTTGACCGTATGTTTTTCAACCGGTTCGAGGAAAAGGCCAGAGTGAATGAAACACTCGGTGAATTGATTGACGCAGAACTTTGGGATCAGGCCATGGAATACGTCAATACGCAGCTGTTTGATAAGCCAAAGGATTACTTCAATCTCGATAAGCTAAGACGTGCTGCCCAGATTGACCGCAGACTCTCCCTGCGTGAAATACTGGAAAAAATCTTCGGCCTTATTCCTTATTTCAAATCGAAGGATGAACTACTTGAAGACGAGTTCCAGAAACTGCTGCTTGACCTTTCGCCAGAAGAACTCGACAATCACGCCGATGCCATCGTCGCGCTAAAATATTACTTTAAGGTTTACGCCACCGATAACTACTTACGTGACATCATTGAGAAGAAACGCTTTACAGATCTAAATGTAAATCCAACCTTCAACATGGCAGACTTCAAGGCAGTGCCTCAGGAATGGCGCAATCGTATACCCGAATATATCAAGGATTATGTGTCCCTGAACCAATTTATGTGAGCATTACAGACCCATGCTGGATACCGAAACAAAACGTCGTATAGATTCCTGTAGAGACATCCTTGTCGGCAAGGTGCCTGACCCTAAATCCCAGGTCGAGCAGATTACTATCGCGCTGATTTATAAGTTCATGGACGATATGGATGCGGAAAGTGAGGAGATGGGTGGCAAGCGTAGCTTCTTTACCGGTGAATTTGCCAGGTACGGCTGGTCGAAATTGATGGCGCCAGGCATGGGTGGTTTTGATGTACTCAGTCTGTATTCCGAAGCGATCCAGAAGATGAATGAAAACCCAGGAATCCCTGAGCTATTTCGTGACATCTTTAAAAACGCTTATTTACCGTATCGTGACCCGGAAACCCTGCGCATTTTTCTTAAAGAAATCAACACATTCCATTACGACCATTCCGAACGCCTGGGTGATGCTTTTGAGTACCTTCTTTCAGTGCTGGGTAGCCAGGGTGATGCGGGACAGTTCCGTATAATGTCATCTACAAATATACAGTCTAAATG
>CALCSG010000195.1 GCA_937894085.1 uncultured Gammaproteobacteria bacterium
TAGAGTACGAATACCACGTGGCTGACCGAAATAGATACCGCCGGTTAATTCACGCACGATCATCATATCCAGTCCGGATACAATTTCTGCTTTCAGGCTGGAAGCATTTGCCAGCTGCGGATACAGGATAGCCGGACGTAGATTGGAAAATAACTCCAGAGCAGAACGTAGACCCAACAAACCTTTTTCAGGACGTAACTCACGCTCCAGAGATTCATACTGAGGGCCGCCCACTGCCCCTAATAAAATTGCATCGGCTGACTTACAAAGATTTAACGTTGCTTCAGGTAACGGACTACCGGACTCATCATAAGCGGCTCCGCCAATGGCTGCCAGCTCAAGCTCCACTTCCAGGCCGTAATCCTGTTGCAGACACTCAATCACCTTGACCGCCTCATTAATAATTTCAGGACCAATGCCATCACCTGGCAAAATTGCGATTTTCTTAGACATTCAACTACCTTAACTATTCAATATAAAATTGTTATAAATCACTCACCACGAAGAACACGAAGTTTTAAAAAAGAATTATTCAGTTACTACTTTTTAGCATCAAATACAAAACGAAATAATATTTAAAATTCTGTAATACCTAATATGTTTTCCTTCGTGATCTTCGTGCCTTCGTGGTGAAAAATATTATTTAAGCCACGGAGACTGCTGATAATATTGCTGTTCGAAAGATTTGATTTGTTCGGCATGCTGCAAGGTGAGGCCGATATCATCTAACCCGTTCATTAAACAATGCTTACGGAACTCATCAACTTCAAAAGGGATTTGAGCACCTGCTGAATTACTGACTATCTGATTTTCAAGATCGATGGATAGCTGGTAATCTTCATGTGCTTTCAATTCTTCAAATAACTGATCCACAACCGTACTGTTTAATACAATCGGTAATAACCCACTCTTGAAACTGTTATTGAAGAAAATATCGGCAAAGCTTGGGGCTATTACCACCTTAAAACCAAAATCTGTCAACGCCCATACCGCATGTTCACGCGATGAGCCACAACCAAAATTTTCACGAGCCAGTAAAATCTGGGCATATTTATAAGGCGTTTTATTCAGTATAAAATCCGGATCAACACGGCGTTCTGCATTGTCTATACCGGGCTCACCCCGATCCAGATATCGCCAGTCATCAAATAAATTAGGTCCAAAACCCGACCGTTTGATGGATTTAAGATACTGCTTGGGAATGATGGCATCCGTATCCACATTCGCTCTATCCATTGGCGCGACGATGCCAGTAAATTTTTGAAATTTTTCCACCGTAATTACTCCAGGTTTATATCGTTGAAAGGTAGCTTTAGACACTAATCGGAAGCTTTCTTCTCTATAGCTTTACCTGCTTTCTGAATATCTGTCCCCAGACCTTTCATCGTTTCGCAACCGCTTAAAGTAAAAACAATACCCAGAAATGTAATCAATGCTAATTTTTTCATCGCTAACCTCTTTAATTTATCTTTCTAACATCAGTAAAATGACCGAATACGGCAGCAGCTGCAGCCATCGCCGGAGACACCAGGTGAGTACGTCCACCCTGCCCCTGACGACCTTCGAAATTTCGATTTGATGTCGATGCACAGCGTTCACCCGGCTCCAGTCGATCGGCATTCATCGCCAGACACATGGAACAACCCGGTTCACGCCATTCAAAACCGGCTTCAATAAAAATTTTATCAAGTCCTTCCTGTTCAGCCTGCTGCTTCACCAGACCACTTCCGGGTACAACCATCGCCAGCCTGACATTATCTGCCACCTTTCGGCCTTTGGCTATGGCTGCAGCCGCTCGCATATCCTCAATCCTCGAATTGGTACAGGACCCGATAAATACCTTATCTACAAAAATCTGTTCAATCGCTTCATCAGCTTCGAGGCCCATATAATTAAGGGCTTGTTTAATACCATCCGATTTAACACTGTCACTTTCATTGGCCGGATTGGGAACCTTGCCATTCACTGAGACCACCATCTCAGGCGAAGTTCCCCAGGTTACCTGCGGTTCAATAGACTCACCCTTTATAACCACTTCCCGATCAAAAACTGCACCTTCATCAGAATGCAGCGTATTCCAGTAACTGACTGCTGCCTCCCAGTTTTTTTCATCAGGGGCAAATGGTCGACCTTTAATGTAATCAATAGTCGTCTGGTCACAGGCGATCATTCCAGCGCGAGCGCCAGCTTCAATGGTCATATTACATACCGTCATTCTACCTTCAACAGAAAGATTGCGAATTGCTTCACCGGCAAATTCAATCGCATAACCCGTACCACCAGCAGTACCAATTTTACCGATAATGGCCAGTACTATATCTTTAGCGGTCACCCCTTTACCCACAGGGCCTTCAATAGTCACTCGCATATTTTTTGATTTTTTCTGAATCAGGCATTGGGTTGCCATAACATGTTCGACTTCAGATGTGCCGATACCAAATGCCAGTGCCGCAAAAGCACCATGGGTAGAAGTATGTGAATCACCACAAACCACCGTCATACCGGGTAAGGTAGCACCCTGTTCAGGGCCTATCACATGCACGATTCCCTGCCGTAAGTCAGTCATTTTAAATTCGGTTAAACCAAAAGATGTACAATTTTCATCCAGCGTATCAACCTGCAATTTGGCCACTGGATCGCTGATTCCCAGGGCACGGTCTGTTGTTGGAACATTATGATCTGGTACTGCAAGAATGGAGCTTTTACGCCATAAAGGTCTATTGTTTATTCTGAGACCTTCAAACGCCTGAGGAGAAGTCACTTCATGCACCAGGTGCCTGTCAATATACAAAAAGGAGGTGCCACCCTCTTCCTGGCGAACCACATGCTGCTGCCAGACCTTGTCATAAAGTGTTAATGCGGTCATAATTTTCACCTTTTAATTGCTACGTTTAAATTGAACCTGAATCCGTAGCTTCAGGTTGCATTCAAGTCTAACTTGATTTATAAAATAACTCTAATTCATATTTTTCATAATAAGCATAACTTTTTGGAATGATAGAAACCGCAAATTTACAGGCCTTTGTTAAAGTAGCAGAAACAGGATCATTTTCAGTTTCTGCCTCTCAATTATTTTTGACACAACCTGCCATCAGTAAACGTATCAAACAACTCGAAACACAGCTTGGCAGTAAACTACTGGACAGGTACGGAAAAAACTTGCAGTTAACACAAACCGGGCTGGTGTTATTACCCAGAGCGCGACAAATTCTGCAGGATATAGAAAATACCCGGCAACAGATTTCAGACATGGAAGGAAATCCAATGGGGTCTTTCAGCATGGCCACCAGTCATCATATAGGTTTACACCGACTGCCACCCATTTTGCGTGCTTTCACCACTTTATACCCGGAAGTTGACCTGGACTTAAACTTTATGGATTCGGAAAAGGCATGCCAGCTGGTTGAACAAAATGAAATCGAGTTGGCCGTTGTGACATTGCCTTTCGAGAATTCGAGTAAACTAAAATTTAGTACGATCTGGAATGATCCGTTGATGATCACTTGCGCTATCGATCATCCGTTAGCCAGTCTGCCTTCACCGACACTCAATGACCTGGTTAAACATCCGGCAGTCCTGCCATCTCATGGCACCTTTACCCGGCAAGCCATAGAAATGGCATTGCACGATATTCGCGATAATTTAATCATCAATCTCGAAACCAACTACCTGGAAACCATTAAAATGATGGTATCGGTAGGCCTGGGCTGGAGCATTTTACCGCAAAGCATGTTGGGGCCAGGCATGTCAGATCCCGGACTATTACATCTAAATATTCCAACTTTCAATGCTCAAAGGCAACTAGGAATAGTACTAAATAAAAATCGTAGCCAGTCAAAAGCGGCTGAGGCAATGCTTGAATTGATTAAATCATCCAAATAATAGAATACAGGAAATGGTTGATTATTTAATTTAAGAAGATCAATATCCAAACTAAAAGAAGGCATCATTCTAACAACAGACTGGTGTACAGAAGCAGGAATAGAATTTAGTTATTTGATGCGCTAAACGCTTAAAGTTCTAATTATATCATCGGATATATAACCGTTCGAAATAGTTGTTTCGGACAAATTAATAAGGATATCGTTATGGCTTCAAGGAAATCTCGCAACAAAGTTAAACGAATATTCATTAGTTACAGCCGAGAAGCTGGCCAGGCACACGCCGTCAGCCTGTATCAAAGTCTCATCCAGGTACTTGGAGAAAAGAATGTATTCCTTGATGTAGGTCTGGAAGCCATGGAGACCGGCCGTTCATGGAAGGAGCCTGTTTGTGAGTCACTACAGCATTGCGACACCTTACTGCTGGTACTAGACCCCGGCATGACTTCAAGACTCTCAGATCCACAAAATGCTGTTTTCTTCGAGCTGGAAACCGCGCTAAAAAACCAGCTGACTATTGCATGTGTAAGAGTCGATGGCGCAACCGTACCAACCACTTCTTACCTGCCGCCAATGCTTGCCAATTTACCGGAATGGCACTCCCCCGAAATACACTCGGATGCCGTTGTAGCTGATATCATCCGTATAACTAAAGAACTCACCGGGCGAATTCCCGGACAGGCTGCGGCCATTGATAATTGGGATTTAGCTATTTTTGGAATTCTGGCAACTCTAGGCATCATTGCCTGGTTCTCGCTGGGGAAAACAATACTAAGTCTACTCGAGACCTGGTTATGGGCTGCAGCACTCCTAATTCCCTGGCTAATATGGATGACAGCACGCAGGGTTATTTCAACCAGCAAACTGGGTAAGTCAAACCAGAATTAACGTCAGGCAATAAGCTGGTTGTCTGTACTGATCATTTTTAGCACAGGCTGGGCATTCACTCTCAATGACACTTATGCTCTCCCTGAGTTTAAGACCGATAGCGGTATTCTAGTCTCCCGAATTTCGGGCGACCCAAACAACCAGAACCAGATCAAGTTGGTGAATACCATGACCAACTCAGAAATCATGCCACCCGATCATGTCATGAAACTTCCTGTACGAATCGGTTTCCCCTATGGTCAGACAAGTATCAATGATCAGGGGCATTCACAGGCTCGTGAATACGGGGATGCAACTCAAGCAGCCGTCGTGCTCTGGGGAAAACAATTAGAGCCAATAAAAGCAGCGACACAAGTCACCCTCAATCTGACATTTATCAAAAATGATGCATTGTTCAAGAGTCAACAATCCGAAGTTATAGGCGCTTTAAGTGCGACTGAACTGAGTGATTTAAACAGTAGTCTTGATCGCCTGTCAGAAATGCTCCCACGGTTTCTTGAAGGATATCGACGCTACCATAAAGCCCAGACTGAGCGCGAATTCGAACAGGCCAGAAAAAGTTTTTCAAATGCAATCAAAGCAGTCGACTTAAACTTTAATAAGGAAACAGGTAACCACGCTACATTTGAAAAAATTCAGGCCTCGCTTCATTTTTACCTGGGTAATACGCTACAGGCTCTGGGCTACAATGGCGAAGCAATCAACGAGTATAAAAAAGCCGTCAACAAAACTCTCGACAAATATGGCTCTCCACTGTACATCGAGGCAGCCAGTAACCTTGGCTGGTTACTCCGTGTAGAGGATAAGATTATCGAAGCCACAGAGATCTTGTCTGCAATAGACTCAACCTGTGAAAGAGCTGACAGGAAAAAGTGGGCCTGCGCCTACGTCTGGTACAATCTGGGTCACGCCTTAAGCGATCAGAAGCAATACCAACAGGCATCTGTTTTCTTTAATCTTGCGATAAACCGCATCCGGGAAAAGTCTGATAGAGACAAAGGAGATATACGACTCGAAGCTTATAGCCATCAAAATCTTGCTTATTCGCTAGTTCGTCATGCCACTACTTTAGAGACGAACAAAAAACCCTCGTTTGTTGATGATGCCCAAAAAGCCTGGGAGAAAGGGCAGACTGCTCTTGATAAAGCTGAATTCGAGATTCCAGAATATTTCCAGATCACACTTGGTCGTATCCATATCGAACGTCACCATTGGAATCAGGCTATTGAAGTACTTACAAGTCTTGTTCTAGAGCAAAAATGGGAAATGAAGGCAACAGTTAATTCGCTGCTCGCTGGCGCTTATTCCTGTATATCAGATGTTAAGCAAACTAAAAAGCACATGCTGGCAATAGTTGGCTTTGGGGTATCAAGCCCAATGAAATCTAAACCTAATATTTCAGAAAGCATGCAGGAAATTAAGCGAATCCAGAAGATGTGTGGTTTACCATCGTAAGCAAGCCATTTAATTAAAAAGGAGAACTAACAATGTTAAACACTAACCTATACCTGACCTTATTATATTTAATTATATATATGGCCACACCGGCTGTTTCGTCAGCATCTCAAGTTATGCCAAATGTTACGATGTTATACGGGAAAGGTTTTAGTCCTCTCCATATGAAACAGGGAGAACCACTCAAAAAGGGAACAAAAACCATTAAAGCAGACTCAGAAACTATTGTAGTTCTTCATCGCACCTGGAATATCGAGAAGAAAGAAGAAAAGAAAAATTTTGATGTATATTATTATTGTGAAGACTGGATAATCATCAGTGGAAATGAATATACAGTTGATTTATCAACCACGGAGGATTGCTCCGAACAAGGAAATGGAGACGAAATCGAACGAGCTATGAACGGCGAGTCCATTTCAACTCACTTCACACTACTTGGCTTTTCTATGCCAAATGCAATGATCATCAGCCCCCAAAATCTTCAGAAGATTCGGTCAGATTTAGAGAAATTACAGAAACTGCCCAAAAACATCCCCCCAATGATAAAACAACATCAACCACCATACGGTAATTCTTATCAAAAATTCACTCCAGTATTACCCCAAAATTTGAATACTTTTCAGACAACGCAAACCATTACACCTCCAAAGCCAAATAAACAAACTGGGTTTATTAAATCCAGTTTCAAGATCCAGCAAAAGGATTCTACCTGGTTCGTTTCAGGTGTAATTAGGAATACCACAAAAAAGCATCAGCCCTGTATCCGGTAGAGATTCAGAATGAACACTTCAAAACAGGATATAAAGCGGGGAGCTCGCAACCTGATGCTGGGCGTATTGGAGGCAGAATTACGTGATCTGGCAGCGGGAGAGAAACGCCGTTACAGCCAGGCCCTGGCAAAACGACTCACCCTCTACAAGGAAGCCACAGAAAAGTGTAAATAAGACCAGGTATTCAGCAGCGAAGTGATTCTGAGGGCAGGAAAATCCTGAGTCACAGTATCACTTAACAACGGCATTATTGTCCAGTAGACCCATATATCAGGCAATTAATCCCATTTATTGCTATATTCGGCCTGCTAAAAATAACAATGAGGGAATATTCATGATTAACCTTTCCAAAATACTTTTGCTATGCTGTTCCATATTAGCTTCCAGCCAATTGTGGGCAGGCGAAGTCACTAGAGCACAGTTTACTACCCAGGTACTGGATCGAGAACCGGTAGACATGGTCATCACACTAAGTACCGATCAGACACAGGTTAGCTATTTTACCGAACTTACCGATTTAACCGGGCACACAATCACTCACCAATGGTTGTATTATGATGACATCATGTTTGAAAAAAGCTTTGTGGTCGGTGGAGCACGCTGGAGAGTCTGGAGCACAAAAACACTTCAACCTCGCTGGACCGGTCGATGGACAGTCAATACTCTGGATGAAGATCGCAGTTTGTTGTTAACCCAGGTCTTCGAATACCAGTAAAAATTAGAATTTCAGCCGGCTATTACCGATGCAGGCTGTTTTACCTTCAAGCCAATCAGCATACCGATAAAAGCCAACAGGGCTGCAATTAAAAAGGTTGTGGAAGCAGGCACTTTGTCCCACAAAATTCCTGCATATAAACTACCGGTGGCACCACCTGCACCGAAACTCACCGAAGCATACAATGCCTGTCCGCGCCCTCTGTGTTGGGGGAAAAAATCATGAATCAAATGAATAGCCGTCGCGTGAAACATGCCAAAACTTGCTGCGTGTAAACATTGAATAATCAAAACAATGAATAACTGGTCAGAGTAAAACGCCATTAACAGCCAACGGGCAGTGGTTAATAAAAGCGCTATAACTAACCAGTAACTGGCGGATTTCACTTTCAACAAATGATGCATAAAAAAGAACAGAACAACTTCAGCCAGCACGCCCAATGACCACAACAAACCGATACTAAACCGGCTGTAGGACAGACTTTCCATATGCAGGCTGAAAAAAGTGTAATAGGGACCGTGACTGGCCTGAATGAAAAAACAGGATAGTAGTAAGGCGATCACCCGTGGCTGCTTTAACACCGACCAGATAGAACTTGATACCAGCTCCTGATGCCCGTATTCAGACACCTGCAGACTGGATAACCAGATAAACAGGAAAATACCAAGCAATAAAACAGGTAACCAGTCAATAGAAATCGACTGAAATAAAGCACCCAGTACAATCACTGTGGCAATAAAACCCAAAGAGCCCCATAACCTGATCTGACTATAGCGATTAAGGTCTTTTCCAAGATGCCCCAGTGTGACCACTTCAAACTGTGGCAATGAAGCATTCCAGAAAAAGCTGAATAACAGCATAAAGCACAGCATTGTCCAGAAACCATCGAACCACAGTAACGGCATAAAACAGACAACAGATAACAGGGAAGTTATCTGTACGATACGAATATGAAAACCTGTGCGGTCCGCAACCCATCCCCAGATATAAGGAGCCACTACTTTGCTAACCGCCAATGTCGCGATTAACTGCCCTATTTCCAGTGGTGTGAAGTGTAAATAATCAAGATATAAACTCCAGAATGGCACCAGAGCACCAAGACTGGAAAAATAGAAAAAATAAAACAGCGACAAACGCCAGTGTAGTAATTGCATTTAACTACAGGTTAAAGCTGGATTGTTATTCAAAACGACAAGCTAATTGATTTCTTCTATATACGATCTGCCGATGGGTGTCTGCACATACATTTTTTTACCATTCTCTTCTACCCAGAAATAGTAATAACCTTTATCCGCTTCAGAAGTGACTTTACCATCGTGGACAATCCAGCTTTTTACGTGCTCTCCATCGGCATAAGTGACTTTATAATTACCTTCCAGCCAGGAAACACCCAGTCTTGAAATTTTATTTTGTTGTTCTTCACTACAGGCTGTCAGTAAAAACAGGAGTACTAAACTTGTCGTTAATTTTTTCATTTTGATTTAACTTTAGATGTGTTAATAAAAATTCTATGCTGAAAGAGTCAGTAGCATTAATGCCAAGATTGCTGGCATCGCCTGTACCCAGAATATATTCCGGCTAACCGTTAAAGCACCAAATACACCTGCTACAAATACACAACTCAGAAAAAAAAGCTGCACCGAAAATTGACCAGAATACACTGCCCAGACTAATCCAGCCGCGAGAAACCCGTTATACAAACCCTGATTCGCTGCCAGTCTGCTGGTTGATTCTGCATATTCCTGCTTCATTCTGAATATTTTCCTTCCTGCCGGTTTTGTCCACAGGAACATTTCAAGTATAAGAAATAGAAGATGTAACAAAGCAATCAAAATTATCAATAAATTTAATGCACTTTCCACTTTTAAACCTTTATTTTTTTAATAAAGAAATTTCTTTAGCCAGATCATCCGCCGTTAAGTTTTCAGATGACAAACTATAAACCAGTTCGGCAGATGGGCTGACCAGATAAATATGTTGACGCTTTTGCTCCGGGGCAATAGATTCAACATCGAATTGAGCGTAAAAATGATCGAAAGTTGATGCTGTAATCCCCATGGTAACAGCCACATCCGGATATGAACCAGCCAGTTCCCTGAGTTTTGCAGGCGTTGCCAGCCCATCGATAACCAGAAGTTTTTTTACGTTAGCAGCCTCATTCACCAACTCGAGTCTGTGTTGACATGCACTTTTACAGTTACCACTGCCAAACACCACTAGCGTCCATTGGCCCTTAAAAAA
>CALCSG010000196.1 GCA_937894085.1 uncultured Gammaproteobacteria bacterium
CGTATTTAGACCGGGCTTTAAACCGGTGATTCGACCGGATGATTCGACCGGAATTTCCGGTGCTATCCTCACAGGTTATGGCTTCGATTCCACTCTGCCATCCAGCACGGCACAGGTCGCTGCGCTCCCTGCTTGCGCTGTATGACTCCGTTATACCTTTTTACAACTTCACGCCAAGGTTTCGATGGGTTGCTAATTTTACACAACACTGGCTTGATCTATTTGAATAAATCTGGGCTGTCAGGATGCCAGTGTTGTGAAAAATCAGCTTGAGCTTCGTAAAAGCGGCTACTCAAAATAATCTCAGATTATTCGCAGTCGATGGAGCTGACTGTCCGCTACGCCGCATAATCAATTTTATGTGTAAGTAGTACTTCATTGCCTGCTGATCGATTCTGGAACCTTTATTAGATTATGCCTTTCTTCAGGTTGGTTATAGTCTTGAAAACACCAACCTGCTCCCAAAAACCAGTGCAACTATTTTAATTCATCAGATCGTAGATTCCTACGCTTCGCTGGAATCACAATCTAGCTTTATTCGTTTGTTTATTGCACCTCAAATGAGCCTGTTTGACTGGCAGATGGATTTTGCTCCATATCAGCTGTATAAGTACCTGAAGTAGTTGATGTGAACGTAAGGTTAAAGTTTCCTTTACCAAAGGCGGAGTCTTCAACAGCAATAGTACCTATATTGCTACTTGAGCTATACAAAAATGTACCTGCTGAGTCAGCTATGTTTGCCGTATCACCATTAATTACATATTGATTTGTCGTATTTGAAAAAACCATTTCCGCTGTTCCAGTTGATGAAAAACCACCTGATCCAGATGAAACTGTAATTTTGACAGTTTTTCCAGAAATAGAAGCTGGGGCTGGAACTACAGGCTCATCAATGCTAACAATACTGCATCCAGCTATAACCAAACTTAATAAAATAGCGGCAAATAAATTTAAGACTTTCATTTTTTTCTCCACGTCCTTTTGATTTAAGGAATATGCCAGTTGTAGGACGCTATAAAACAACTTTCAGTAGAATTCAAAAGTCGTTGACCTCTGAATTTATAATAGAAGGCCAGTCGTTTTATTTTTCTAAATTCCCAGGGTGGAATAGCAGGTACTGACCATATTCCTATCTTCTTTTTTCTGGCTTTAATTTCTGCTAAATCATACAAAGCCTTATTCAGCTTAGGTTACTCCTTCTGGTAATATTTATAATGCCAGGCATATCCATACTTAATCTACTGGTAGATATTGGGCTCTGCTGAGATTCAGCAAAATACTACAGAACTCTATCTCACATAGTTATTTAGCTACCAGTGATAACCAAAAGAAATCTTTATTGCATCATCTGTATCGCCAGAAGTGAGCCTATAACCCTGTGACTCTAATTCATTTACTCTATCTATTGCTTCATCAGAAGCCAACGCATATATCAAATCAAAATCCCACCCATCTGATATCGAACCATAGCCAATACCAAAATTCATTCCACTGAAGGTTTCAATTTCATCAGTAGTCGGGTGTAAAAATCCTATATTATCTCCATAGAACAACATTAATCTTAATTTATTATTTACTTCTGATGGATGATACCTAATACCTGCCCCAAACCCTAAGCCCGCACCTACAGTCACATCAAATGTCTCATTAATTTGATAGTTCATATTTGCACCAATAATACCGTAAGGTATACCCATGCCAATTCCAAAGGAAAAGCCACTTGGTGAATTTTTTATTTCGGTTTCACTATCACTACCTGGCTGTGAAACAGTAGTTAGCCCATCATTTTTTGATTGTTCTTGGTTTTCAGCGGCTTGTTCGGCAGTTATGTTAGTTGACCGGGGAATAATTGTTTGTGGATCTGCTGGTGAGACTGGTTGTTCTACCGATGTAGTTGCTAAAATAGGTTGAGGATCAATAATTATAGGAGCTTGATTAATAGGCTGATGTTTTGCTTTTGGTTTCTCTTTGTAATAATCCTTATGTCTTGAATTAAGCCTTTTTAGATCAAGGCTAGCCAACTCCACTCCCTTATATATTGCATGGCTATAACTTTCTTGGCTTTTTATAAAATCGTTGTATTGTCGGTTATTTAACCAGCGCTGTTCATAGCTGATACCTAGTGCGCGATAAGCTTGAGGATTATTTAGCTTCGATGATAGTTCAAACCAGTGAATGGCCATATCTAAGTTATCATCCTGTTTTGTTCTTTCATTTTGCAGTGCAATAGCTCCCATCATATAAGTTGCGGCTGGATCATTAAAAATATCAGTATTTTTTAGAATTGATTCTGCACGCTTATATTCTCCATTATTATAATATTCAACTGCCTTATTCGTTTCGTAACTTCCAGCATATGACAAGGTGCAAAAATTAATTCCAAGTGTAAATATAATAAACAGGAAATTTTTACTGCGAATATTATTAGTGATACTTACTGAATTCCCCATAACTGATGACTCCTTAATTTTGTTGTTTTTATAACTGCTGTCCGATTAATAAATGCTGAGAACAAGCTTTAGTTGTGAGCTATTTTGTAGCGTTATACTTTACGGCAATAAGTAATTCATCGCAAAGTGCAAATTGTTCGAAGGCCAATTCTTTCTCATGGATTGGTTACTTAAGCTTAAACTAAATTTAGATACACCCCAAGGTAATATTTCGCACCTAAACTGGGAGCACGACAGCATGCACCTAATATAGGTGCAATGAGGAAGTTTAGGCAGTCTATTTATGAATCAGAGCAAGTTTATTTGAAAAAATGGCTTGTGCTGAAAAGGCATGAGGCCAAATTAACTCAGCGTGAATTGGCTGTGAAATTACAAGTAGTACACTCTTTAGTTGGTAAAATCGAGAAAGACGAAAGAAGACTTGATGTTATTGAGTTTATAACATATTGCAAAGGTTTGAATGCCGATCCATGTGAGCTATTGAGTTCAGCCCTCCCTGATCAGACGAACACTTAACCTTTTCAGCTATTACCTTGACCCTTTTACTCTATAAGTAAACTTTTGAATAATAGGGTAACAAAGGCAGTTGACGGTCTTTCTGACGGTTCATATTTATGGCAGGAATAAAAAAGCCCTAAATATCAGATACTTAGGGCCTCTATATGGCGGAGAGAGAGGGATTCGAACCCTCGATACGCTATTAACGTATACTCCCTTAGCAGGGGAGCGCCTTCAGCCACTCGGCCATCTCTCCGTATTCTTTCTTTACTTCCTAGTAACTATTACCGAGATTTTCCTCATCCGGCTGGTCCTGATCCTGGCCTTGGCCCTGACCTTGTTCAGCTTTAATTCGGTCATAAATTTCTTCACGATGTACTGCAATTTCACGCGGGGCATTTACACCAATTCTTACCTGATTACCTTTAACACCTAAAACAGTCACAGTGACTTCATCACCGATCATTAACGTCTCACCTACTCGCCTTGTTAATATAAGCATATTACTTCTCCAATTAAGTCAATCAAAAAACAGGCTTTCCGATTTAATATTGCCTGCTTTAAACTACATTTCGCCATATCCAATGTCGAATGTGCGGATTCTACCCGACATTGCATCACAGGGCTAGCCCGAAAGCATCAATATTGTGATCTGTTTGGCTCTATTAGAGACTGTTTTTAAATAAAGATATTGCTTTTTATTCTTCATCAGCATCATCGGCTAAATCAAAACCTTCATGCAACGCACGAACACCTAACTCGAGGTATTTTTCTTCGACTACAACCGATATTTTTATTTCAGAAGTCGATATCATGATGATATTGATTCCTTCTTTTGCAAGAATTTCAAACATCTTACTGGCAATGCCTGCATGTGAACGCATTCCAACACCAACTAATGACAGCTTATTGATTTTCCTGTTTCCGGAAGCTTCTCTTGCTCCTAATTTGCTAGCGGTATCTTTCAAAATAGATAACGCCACCTCGAAATCATTTCTGTGAACTGTAAAAGTGAAATCAGTTGTACCGTCTGCTCCGATATTTTGCAGTATCATGTCTACTTCAATATTAGCATCAGATATAGGCCCTAATATTTGAAAAGCAACACCCGGTGTATCTGGCACACCATTAATAGTTAATTGTGCTTCATCTCGATTGAATGCAATCCCAGAGATTACGGCTTGCTCCACGGCATCATCCTCATTAATTTCAGAAGTTATTAAAGTACCTTCCCCTTCTTCAAAGGAAGATAGAACACGTAATGGCACATCATATTTTCCAGCAAACTCCACGGCACGAATCTGCAGCACTTTCGAGCCGAGGCTTGCCATTTCCAGCATTTCTTCAAAAGTAATTTTTTTCAGCCGGCGTGCTTCAGGAACTACTCGCGGATCGGTTGTATAGACACCATCAACATCTGTGAATATCTGGCACTCATCAGCCTTCAAAGCTGCCGCCAGTGCAACACCAGTGGTATCGGATCCTCCACGACCCAGTGTTGTGATATTACCTTTATCATCAACTCCCTGAAATCCAGCCACAACGACTATTTTACCTTCAGATAAATCCTTTTTGATATTCGCTGAATCAATTGACCGTATTCGCGCTTTGTTATGCGCATCATCGGTTAAAATTCTCACCTGCCCGCCGGTATATGAAACAGCTGGATAACCCAGCTTATTCAAGGCTGCGGCTAATAACGCGATAGTCACCTGTTCACCGGTTGTTAACAGAACATCCAGTTCACGGCCACGTATTAACGGATCAATCTGCTTTGCCAATTCAGTTAGTCTATTGGTTTCGCCGCTCATAGCGGAGACCACAATAACCATGTCGTTACCCTGATTTCGATAACCTACAATTTTTTCAGCTACAGCTTTGATGCGATCAATGCTGCCGACGGATGTGCCACCGTATTTTTGAACTAGTAGTGCCATGTCAATTAGAAATAGGAAAGAAAGTAATTCTTAAAAGTAAGATATTGCAAAAGACGCGATTATAGGAGATAAAGACTGTATAAGTCACTACTTATACAGTCATTTTTATTTAAGATAACTTATTTTCGACCCATTCTGTTACGGATTTCAATGCTGCTGGTAAGTTACCCGGTAAATTACCACCCGCCTGGGCCATATCGGGTCGCCCACCGCCCTTGCCTCCGCACTGTTGAGCAACAGCATTCACCAGATCACCTGCTCTAATTCTACTGCTTTCCTGCTTGGTGACACCGGCTATCATGGTGATTTTATCTCCATCTGTGCTAGCCAGAACAATTGCTGCCTTTCCCAATTTATTTTTAAGCTGATCCACCGTATCCCGTAATGTTTTAACGTCGGCACCATCAAGTTTTGCGGCGAGAACTTTAATACCATTAATCTCTACTGCTTCGGAAGCCAGGTCACCGCCTGCCTGTGAAGCCAGATTAGCTTTTAACTGTTCAAGTTCTTTTTCCAGCTTACGTTGATTTTGCTGTAAATGTTCTACTTTGAGTAAAACATCATCTCTCCCTGTTTTCATTATGTGTGCTAACTGATCTAACTGTTGCTCATCCTGGTAAAAACGATTCAGTGCAAGTTCACCTGTTACCGCTTCGATACGTCTGACGCCTGCAGCAACACCAGTTTCCATCACAATTTTAAACAGCCCGATATCACCAGCACGTTCAACATGTATACCACCACACAGCTCAACGGACTCTGACCCGATACTCAGCACTCGTACGGTTTCACCATATTTTTCACCGAATAACATCATGGCACCCGTTTTTTTAGCATCATCTATAGACATGACCTGAGCCTGAGTATCTTTGTTCAAGCGGATTTGAGCATTCACCCTGTCTTCAATCTGGCGAATTTCCTGTGCTGTTAATGGCTGGAAATGAGAAAAATCGAAACGCAGTTTCTGCTCATCGACCAGCGACCCTTTTTGCTGAACATGTTCGCCCAGGACAACACGTAATTCCTCATGCATAAGATGGGTAGCAGAATGATTAAGCTTTATAGCCTGCCGGCGCTGCTCATCAACTTGTGCATTAATGCTTGAACCGACCTGTAAGCTTCCATTCTTTAACTTACCGATATGCAGGAAAACGCCTTTCTGCTTTTGAGTATCAGATACCGTAAAATTACCACTATCCCCGGTTAACTCGCCACTGTCTCCAATCTGACCACCTGACTCACCATAAAAAGGAGTATTATCGAGAATGACCATCGCTTCATCACCGGCATTAATTTCTTTTATATTTTTTCCATCCTGAAGAATACCCACTATTTTGGCAGGATAGCTAATTCCATTATATCCCTGGAAACCGGTCTCAGAAACATTGTCCAGTTGGAGATTGTCGCTACTGGCAGCAAACTGGCTGGATGCTCTGGCACGGTTTTTCTGTTCCGACATAGCCTTTTCAAAACCTTCATAATCAACTTCGAGATTCTGTTCACGTGCAACGTCAGCCGTTAAATCAAGCGGAAACCCATAAGTATCATAAAGCTTGAATACGGTTTCACCATCAATCACTGTACCCTGCATGGACTGAATGGTTTCCTGCAGAATTTTCATACCATGTTCAAGCGTCTCAGCAAAGCGTTGCTCTTCTTTTAACAGAACTTTAGCGACATGATCTTTAGCCTTAACAAGCTCAGGATAGGCTTCACCCATGAGATCAGATAAAGTATCTACCAGTCTATAAAAAAATGGCTCATCACAACCTAATTGATGGCCATGACGTGAAGCACGCCTGATAATACGTCTTAACACATACCCCCTGCCTTCATTGGAAGGCAGTACACCGTCCACAATCATGAATGCACAGGATCGAATGTGATCCGCGATAACACGTAATGACTTATTCTGCAGATCGCTTATACCGGTTAATTCGGAAGCACGCTTTATCAGCGTTTGAAACAGATCTATATCATAGTTGTTATGCACATTCTGCAGGATAGCCGCCAGCCTTTCCAGACCCAGACCGGTATCCACCGACGGTTTAGGCAAAGGGGTTAATGTGCCGCTGGCATCACGATCATATTGCATGAAGACCAGGTTCCAGATTTCGATATAACGATCACCATCTTCATCCGCTGATCCCGGTGGGCCACCAGGAATATCTTCCCCGTGATCATAAAATATTTCACTACACGGGCCGCAGGGACCTGTATCGCCCATTTGCCAGAAATTATCTTTGGCACCTATACGACCAAACCTTGAAGGGTCTATCTTCATTTCATTCAACCAGATGTGTTCAGCTTCGTCATCTTCTTCATACACAGTGACCCACAGTTTTTCCGCTGGTAATCCGATTTCTTCGGTCAGAAATTCCCAGGCATACTGAATCGCTTCCCGTTTAAAATAATCACCGAAACTAAAATTTCCCAACATTTCGAAGAAGGTATGATGACGGGCTGTATAACCTACATTTTCAAGGTCATTGTGTTTACCACCTGCACGTACGCATCGCTGGGAAGTAGTGGCCTTGCTATAAGATCGTGTTTCAACACCCTGAAACAGTTCCTTGAACTGAACCATACCGGCATTGGTGAACAATAAAGTAGGGTCATTGCCTGGCACCAGTGGACTGGACGGCACAATTTTATGCCCTTTCTTTTCGAAAAAGGTCAGGAATTTTTCACGTAATTCGGCACTGGAAGTCATTAACGGTTCTATCTATTTGAAGATTTAAAAAATTAGCGGAATAATCGCATGACTGACTCTGCAGCAAAACCCCTATTTTGTAAAAAACGGGCCTGTTTCATCTTTTCTTTGTAATCTTCAGGTATTTCGAGGCCAAATTTCCTGATTCGCTGCTGTTCCATCAATTCAGACCAGATGGGTTCATATTGCTCCATCTGGTTCTGAACCAGTTCGCTATCAACTCCCTTCTCTGATAACTCATTTTTAATACGTAAAGGCCCGAATCCTTTTTTTACCCGAAAATGAATATAGCTTTCTGTAAATCGTTCATCATTCAGTAAATTCTCTGACTGAAGCCGGTCCAGAGCCTGACTGATTTCATTAGCTTCAAAATTCCGTAATTTGAGTTTAGCAAACAACTCCGAATAGCTATGCTCCCGTCTCGATAGCAAATCCATTGCTTTATTTCTGGCACTGCGCTGCATATTGACACTCAGTCGATCAGGCTTTTACTTTTTTCGCTTCTTTCTTTTCTGCGGCTTCTTCAGCCAGATGATCGGCATTAGTCGGTTTTAATTTAGGTAATAACAAATCACGTAAACGCTGATCAATTTCATCGGCCATCTCCGGATGTTCCTTCAGATAGGTACGCACGTTATCCTTACCCTGACCAATTCGCTCTTCGTTATAGCTGTACCAGGCACCGGCTTTATCGACTAGTCCGTGCTTTACACCTAAATCAATTAACTCACCTTCCCTTGATGACCCCTCACCATATAAAATTTCAAATTCACATTGTTTAAACGGTGGTGCGACTTTGTTTTTGACGACCTTAACGCGCGTTTCATTACCGATCACTTCATCACCTCGTTTGATCGCACCAATTCGGCGTATATCAATTCTGACCGATGAGTAAAACTTTAACGCGTTACCGCCAGTTGTAGTTTCAGGGTTGCCGAACATCACACCTATCTTCATGCGGATCTGGTTAATGAAAATAACCAGCACATTCGATCGTTTGATACTGCCGGTAAGCTTCCTCAATGCCTGCGACATTAATCGTGCCTGCAGACCAACATGATGGTCACCCATTTCACCTTCTATTTCAGCTTTCGGAGTCAATGCTGCTACCGAGTCTATAACGATAATATCAACCGCACCCGAGCGTACCAGCATATCGGTAATTTCCAGTGACTGCTCGCCGGTATCAGGTTGTGAAACCAGCAATTCATCGATATTTACACCCAGTTTTTCGGCATACAGTGGATCAAGAGCATGCTCGGCATCGACAAAAGCAGCGGTTCCACCGGCTTTGTGACATTGTGCGACCACCTGCAAGGCTAATGTTGTCTTACCCGAAGATTCCGGGCCATAAATTTCAACAATACGTCCCTTTGGTAAACCACCTATTCCAAGCGCGATATCCAGTGATAACGAACCGGTTGATATAGCTTCCATATTGAGATCGACGGTTCCATCGCCCATACGCATAACAGAGCCTTTGCCAAATTGTTTTTCGATTTGACCCAGTGCTGCTGCCAGTGCTTTTTTCTTATTGTCGTCCATTATCACTCCTGATAGGTTTGAATTAAATAATGAAGGCCTCGAATTATCACACAGGATAACGAGAACATAAAGAGAACTTTTGCTTTAACGATATATTTTTATCATTAAATCTTCTGTTCAAAAATAATAGGTGGATTATACAGAACCAGTAGCTCTCCAGGTGAGCCACTAAATTTATTTTTATTTATTGATTATTTTGCGTTAACAATTCATTAACTCGCCGCATAGCAAATAGCAAACTGGCCTCTCTTACTTCATTGCGCTCTCCCTTAAACCATTTTTTTACAACTGTAAAACCAGGTTTTCCTGACCTGTCCTTGATTGCAAAACCAAAAACAACGGTGCCAACCGGTTTGCTTTCCGTCCCACCACCGGGTCCGGCAATCCCTGTCACTGATAACGCGACGTCTGCCTGACTATGCTGCAAAGCCCCAGAAACCATTTCTTCTGCAACCTGTTCACTAACCGCACCAAAGCTCGCCAATGTAGTAGCTTTCACGCCCAGCATATCAATTTTTGCCTGGTTACTATAGGTTACGAACCCCCGCTCAAACCATTCGGAACTCCCCGCCAGATCGGTAAATGTTTTTGCTATTAATCCTCCGGTACAGGATTCGGCAGTACATATTGTGTACTTATTTTGTAACAGCCTGTCAGCTAACTGACTAGTCTGATTGTTAATTGTCTGATTCATTAATTAATTTTGAAGATTTAGCATGGCTGGCAAAATGGATGGCTGTTTTTAACTTTAGCAATTCAATCTCAAATGAGGAGGATTGAGCCTGATCTTCAATTTTCA
>CALCSG010000197.1 GCA_937894085.1 uncultured Gammaproteobacteria bacterium
GTTCGCTAGATCTGGAATTAACTGCGTTGCACTTCAGAGTTGAATCCGCCTTTTCAATTCGCTGGTGAGTTACCGATTTAAATTCTTGCATAACCCCGGAAGAGTTTTTGCTTAAAAGAGAAATCTGACGCTCATCCGGTGTGGCAACCCCGGGCCAACTTAGACCTAAACGACGGGCTGACATGAAGAGGCGAGAAAGTGTAATCATTTCTCGTGCATTCAAACCCAGTGCTCCCCCCGAAGACATGCAATGCTGTGCAACAGATTTATTATCAGCGCCTGTTTCATCAACCGGCTGACATCGAATTCCCGATACCGCATTCTTTTTAGGTATCGGTTTAAATTTAGGCGAAGTTAAGCTGGTTTCAGGCCAGTATAGCCGTCCCATTCGCGTTAACTGAAAATTCTTTTCACTGTCATTGACGTCAAACATTAACATACGACCAAGGTCCATCACGGTATAATCAGACTTCCCCTTTGGTTGCGAATCCAGTCGTAACCATCGTCCACTGATTGATATAGTGTGCTGAATTTTTAACCCTCCGGCATCATTTAATTCATATACAATCGTAGAATCTGCGTGCACTACTGATGTCATGCTTAAGGCAACTAACACAGTTGCCACCAGAGTTTTTTTATTAAACATACTTCCTCCCCTGACCTGGTTAAGATCTAATAATTATTTTTTAATAGCTCACAAGTTGAACTGGCATCATAATAATGTAAAGCCTGTTCATTAAGCCAGTAGTTTCAGGTTTATACTCAGGAACTTTATATTTTAGTTAACCTAAATCAAAAGCGTCACAAAAAACGCTTAATAAAAGTAGATTAAACGATGAATGCCACATCAAACCCGACATAGATCAACTCCTTAAGCACTTTTTAAGTGCGCCTGGCTAATCATCAAAAGAATCAATTTTACTCCAATAAATAATGTTGTTAACATCTAAAATTCAAAATCATTAATCAAATAAATATACGTCTAACTGCTCATCTTTTTGATTTGCTCACGACAATATTATAATAACTAGCATAGAGGATCCCATGAAAATTCTAGCGACAACTTTGTTCGCCACTTTACTGTTTAATAGCAGTTTTGCTGCAGAAAAAACTGACCTGCTGAAGGATGAAAGTTCAAAACTAAATTACAGCGTCGGTTACCAGATAGGCTCTGATTTTAATCGGCAAGGTTTTGAAATTCGAACTGATGCCATTTTAAAAGGCATGCAGGATGCCTTATCAGGTACAGAAGCACTAATGACCCGGGAAGAGATGCGTCAGACAATGGCTGAACTGGGTAAAAAGGTAGCCGATCTGAAACAACAAAAAAGACTGCAAATAACTGAATACGAACAAAAAAATAAAGATTTTTTGCTGCAAAATGGAAAAAAACACGGTGTGATAACAACGGCTAGTGGACTGCAATATAGAGTAATAGAAGCGGGTAGCGGTCAACAGCCTAAAGCAGATGACAAGGTGCTGGTTCACTATAGAGGTCGACTGATAGATGGCACTGAATTTGATAGCTCTCATAAACGTAATAAACCGGCAAGCTTTAAAGTTAACCAGGTTATTAAAGGATGGACCGAAGCTCTACAGCTAATGCCCCGGGGCTCTCACTGGCAACTGGTCATTCCCGCTGAACTGGCTTATGGCGATAGAGGAGCGGGCGCTCTCATTCCCCCCAAAAGCACTCTAATATTCGATGTTGAATTAATCTCTATTATGTAAACCATATAGATTAATTTTTAACGGTAAATCAGGGCCCTGAATTAACATCTTTCAACCTGTTTTATTGGGGCAGCGCGGTTCACAAGGGATGAGCAATGAAACACAGACTTAAAGATAACGGCATTTTAGTGACTACACGTTTAGCAGTATTTTTTTTATTTTTGTTAAATTCCTCTGTCATTTTTGCTGAAAATGCTGCCTTTACTGCTCACCCTCAAACCTCATCAGGCATGTTAATTAAAGCCATGCCTGATGAAAATCAACATCAAATCGAAACACAACAGGATGCTGTTTATATTTGCCCGATGCATGCTGATGAAATTAGTCATCAACCAGGTTCCTGTAGTCAATGTGGCATGTTTTTAGTCAAACAGGTTGCCAGTCAAATAATCCCCGAACCGATGACAGAATCCATGCCGGTTATGGATCATCAACAAACCAGACAGGTTTATGCCTGCCCCATGCACCCGGAAGAAAGCAGCGACAAACCCGGATCATGTAAAAAATGCGGCATGTTTCTGGTGGCTCAAGATGTACCGTCAATGGAGTTGCACGACACCGGGCATATGCACTCTGAAGATGATGATCCCGCTATGCATGAGCCTGCCGAAACATCCAGCATGGCCGGTATGTCAGACGACAGAATGCCAATGCAAAAAATTAGTAAATCCGCTCGATTCTGGGACAGCAATACTACCCCAGCAACTACCCATAACCATTCAGGCAACATGCGGCCTGATCATCCGGTGACCGAACGTTTATTGCCAACTATTTCTGGCGAACCCAAAATAAATCACGCGGAGGCTGCTGCTGAAAATACCGCTAACCAGCAGGATGAAACCTATATCTGCCCGATGCACCCGCAGATTATTCAACATCAACCCGGTGGACACTGCCCCATCTGTGGCATGAATCTGGTTGCAAAAAACACCGCTACAGCTGCAGGAGACACTCCCCAGGTTTTCCTCTCCGCATCGGTCATTCAGAACATGGGAATACGTACCGCTAAAGTTCATCGTACAACAATTAACAAGCTTATCCAGACTCAGGGTCGGGTCACTGCAGACGATGATAGATTGCTGTCTATCCACCCCAGAACTGGTGGCTGGATTGAAATTTTACACCTCATTACCGAAGGCGACAGGATAGAACGCAAGGATGTTCTGGTCGATTTTTATTCTCCGTGGATCAACCAGGTTCAGCTGGAATTCATCTCTGCCCTGGAAGAATACGACCTCACTTCTTTCGACCCGAGCAGGAAAGCCGAACTATCCGCCAAAGTTGAATCATTACGTAATTCATTACGCCTGCTAAATGTCATGGACATGGATATCATGCGCATTAAAAACAGTCGCAAAGTTCAAAACACTATCCAGTTGATGGCTCCGCAGGGTGGAATTGTTACCCGCCTTAATATTAACGAAGGTAGTTATGTGGAACCATATCAATCGATGTTCACTATTGTTGATCTCAGCCAGGTCTGGGTGATGGTGGACATCTACGAACACCAGGCTCCGTGGGTTAGAAAAGGTCACAAAGTCGAAGTTACCGCTCCTGCCATCCCTGGCAGAAGCTGGCATGGTACGGTTGATTTTATTTATCCGCAGGTTGACCCGAAGACCCGAACCCTGCGCGCACGCATCGTTTTGCCCAACCCAGATGAAGCACTGTTATTGAATATGTATGTCAAAGTCAACATCACGGCGAATACCACCAACCAGGCCGTTTTAACCTTACCTCGCGAAGCAGTCATCATAACAGGCGAGAGGGAATCCGTTATCAAGGTACTGGATAAAGGTCACTTTCAACCTGTTCAGGTTACTACCGGAAAACGCGGTGAAGGCCGTGTAGAAATTTTGTCCGGCTTGCAGGAAGGTGACAAAATCGTGGTCTCCGGTCAATTTCTAATCGACTCTGAATCCAGTCTTCAGGCAAGTTTTTTAAGAATGTCGGAGTAGCCAGTGCTTCTTCAACATAATAATTACGAATTCATGGAATACTAATATGCCACTACGCATCATCCAGTGGTCCTTAAAAAACCGCCTGCTAGTCCTTTTCGCGACCCTTTTCATCACGATCTGGGGATGGATCTCTGTGCAGGAAACCCCGCTCGATGCAATACCGGACCTGTCCGATGTGCAGGTCATTATCAAGACAACCTATGCCGGTCAATCACCCAGAGTTATTGAGCAACAGGTGACTTACCCGATCACCACCACCATGATGTCAGTGCCGGGTACCCGGGTCGTGCGCGGTTATTCTTTTTTTGGTGATTCCTATGTGTATGTCATCTTCGATGATGATACCGATATTTACTGGGCCCGCTCGCGTGTACTGGAATATCTCAACCAGGCTTCGTCTAATTTACCGGAGGGGGTAGTACCCAGACTCGGCCCGGATGCTTCCGGAGTAGGCTGGGTTTATAGCTATGCACTGGTTGATCATAGCGGTAAACTGGATTTATCCCAACTGCGAAGCCTGCAGGACTGGTTTTTGAAATACGAGTTACAGGGGGTGCAGGGAGTATCAGAAGTAGCAACTGTTGGCGGCATGGTTAAACAATACCAGGTTGTGTTAAACCCTGAAAAACTACGTGCCTATTCGATCCCGATTAAAACAATTGCTGCAGCAATTCGTAATGCCAACCGTGAAGTCGGCGGTTCGGTCATTGAAATGGCAGAATCCGAATACATGGTCAGAACTCGTGGCTATCTCAGATCACTGGAAGACATTGAACAAATTCCCATTGATGTCACAGATGACGGAATCCCCATTTTATTACAGGATCTGGCACATATACAGATCGGCCCCGAAATGCGACGTGCGGTTGCTGAACTGGACGGAGAGGGAGAAGTAACCGGCGGCATCATCGTTATGCGTTATGGAGAAAACGCACTACATACTATCGCCGCGGTAAAACAAAAATTAAACAGCCTGCAAGCAGGTTTACCTGAAGGTGTTGAGATTGTAGAAACCTATGACCGTTCCGGGCTCATCATCAGATCAGTAGACAACCTGACTGAAAAACTGATTCAGGAACTCATTGTCATTGCCCTGGTCTGCCTGCTTTTTCTATTTCATATTCGCTCATCACTGGTGGCTATAGTTACCCTACCGCTGGGCATATTGATTGCATTTATTATCATGCGTCAACAGGGAATCAATGCCAATATCATGTCGTTAGGTGGCATAGCTATTACCATAGGAGCCATGGTAGATGCAGCCATCGTTATGATAGAAAATGCACATAAGCACCTGGAACGTGCCGGCGCTAATTTATCTGATGATAAACGCTGGGAGATAATAGGCAAAGCCACCGCAGAAGTCGGCCCGGCTTTATTCTTTTCCCTGCTAATAATCACCCTCAGTTTTTTACCCGTGTTTGCACTGGAAGCCCAGGAAGGAAAATTATTCAGCCCACTGGTATTCACCAAAACGTTTGCTATGGCCGCCTCAGCAGGCCTGGCCGTCACACTGGTGCCGGTTTTAATGGGTTACTTTATTCGCGGAAAAATTCCAGTAGAATCTAAAAACCCGCTTATTTATATTTTAATAAAAATTTATCGCCCGCTGTTACGTTCCGCACTCAATATGCCACGCACGGTTATCTTCCTGTCATTCATGATAGTCATTAGCATCGCTCTGCCTTTATTTGGAGTGAAAGGACTTCTGGAAACTCTGGAATGGCCGGTCAGGCTGACTCAACAAATTAACTCTGAAGCGAATGCTGACAAACTCAGTCAGCTGGAAAGTTATGAGCAAGACCTGTTACAGAAATGGCATAAAACATTTTCCAGGTTTCCTTTACTGGATCGACTGGGCGATGGTTTAGGCTCCGAGTTTATGCCTGATTTATTCGAAGGTGACATCATGTATATGCCCACCACTTTACCCAGCCTGTCGATTGGCAAGGCTCGCGAATTATTACAACAAACCGACAGGCTAATCCGCCTGACTCCCGAAGTAGAACGTGTATTCGGTAAAATCGGGCGCGCAGAAACAGCCACCGATCCGGCTCCTTTAACCATGATTGAAACTCTCATCAAACTGAAACCCAGAGAGCAGTGGCGACCAGGGTTAACGGTGGAAAAATTAAAGCACGAACTCGATCAACGGGTTAAATTTCCCGGACTTAGTAACGCCTGGATCATGCCGATTAAAACACGAATCGACATGCTCTCTACCGGTATTAAAACACCTATAGGGGTCAAAGTAGCAGGCAGCGATATTAAAATCATAGAACAAATTGGCCTGCAAATCGAACAGGTCTTAATGCAGCTACCGGCTACCCTGTCGGTGTATTCCGAACGCGTAGCAGGTGGACGTTACATCGAAATCATTCCCAAACGTCTGGAAGCTGCCCGGCTCGGGCTTAATATTGAAGACATCAATGAAATTGTTAGTGTGGCTGTGGGCGGGATTAATATAACGCAGACCGTCGAAGGCCTGGAGCGTTACCCGGTTAACCTGCGCTTTCCACGAGAACAACGTGATGATCTACATAAATTAAGAGAATTACCGCTAATCACTCGTGATGGCGCACAGATTTCTTTATCCCAAATTGCCGAAGTGAAAGTGACCGATGGCCCACCCATGTTAAAAAGTGAAAATGGCCGCTTAAACGGCTGGACTTTCGTGGATATCAGCGATAGCGACCTTGGCGGTTATGTACATGAAGCAAAAGATGCCGTACTACAACAGGTCAAATTACCACCCGGTTATTCAGTATCCTGGTCGGGCCAATACGAATATATGTTGAGAGCTCGCGATAAACTGTTGAAGGTTGTACCCATGACCCTGCTCATTATTTTTATACTGCTGTTCCTGATTTTCCGCAAAACGATGGCCGCCATGATTGTGCTGTTCTCACTTCCCTTTGCTCTGGTTGGCGGCTTCTGGTTACTCATTTTTCTCGACTACAATTTATCGGTGGCGGTTACTGTCGGGTTTATAGCGCTGGCGGGTGTCGCTGCCGAATTCGGTGTAATCATGCTGATCTATCTGGACAATGCCCTGAAGCAGCGTCAACAGGATAAACAGTTAAACAACCGGCAGGACTTAAAAGAAGCCATCATCGAAGGTGCCGTATTAAGAGTGCGCCCTAAAGCTATGACCGTATCGATTATAATAGCCGGTCTGTTACCCATTATGTTGAGTCAGGGAACTGGTTCCGAAGTCATGCAAAAAATAGCCGCACCGATGATTGGAGGCATGATAACTGCGCCATTACTATCAATGCTGGTAATACCGGTGGTTTACCTGCTATGGAAACAACGTGAAATGGGTTTAAAAAACAAACCCTGAACATTTTATTTTATCCTGCAAAACAAAATCTCTTCCAGCTGTTATTAAATTCATATCGGGCCTGTTAATAACAGTTTAATAAAATTGACAGCCAGTGCTAAACAGTACATATAATAACCCGGGCAGTTACTCTGCTTTATCCTCTACAGATAATATTGATATATACATGATCATTTTATGACCGGAAAGCTTAAAGGGACTAGTTTTGTATTTATCTGTGTTGCCTTATGGGCCCTGATTCCCGTGGTGGCAAGACTTGGACAGCAATCATTAGATAACCATCAATTTCTTTTCTGGTCCAGTTTAGTCTCATTTCTAGTATTAATATCAAACGCTGCCATTAGCGGAAAATTACCCGAAGTATCAGGTTATAGCGCGAAGGACTGGGGCGTCATCATCATTCTAGGCCTACTTGGTACCTATATTTATTACCTGTTCCTGTATCTGGGATATGCCCGTGCGGAAGGTCTTGAGGTGCTGGTCGTTCAGTATTCATGGCCGGTTTTAATTGTTGCCTTATCAATCTGGATACTGAAAGAAAAACTCACCATCAGCAAAGCCGTAGCGCTGGCGCTGGGTTTCATGGGTGTAGTTACCGTTTTAACAAAAGGCGAATTTTCTCAAATTCATGTCAGTAATCCATCGGTTATTGCGCTGGTGGGAGCGGGTGCATTTTGTTTCGCACTTTTTTCAGTGTTAAGCAAAAAAGTTACAAAAGAACCTATTGTTGTTGTTAGTCTGTATTTTCTGGTCGCGTTATGTGCATCATTTTTATCGATGTTATTTTTCTCCAGTTTTGCATGGCCGACCAAAGCAGAAATATGGCCTATATTACTGAATGGTATTCTGGTTAATGGATATTCATATATTTTCTGGACGAAGGCTTTACAGGCAACCGAAGCTTCCTATCTGGCACCATTTACTTTTTTGACACCCATTTTATCAGCCGCCTACCTGGTCATACTGTTTGATGAACCACTGGTGATCGCTTATATATTCGGGCTTATTATGATTGTTTCGGGTGGTCTAATTAACAGCTTTAATTCTAATTTTAAAAAAGAAATTCTGAAATAATCAGAAGTTTTAAAATACCCGAATTCAACTCATAAGTGCAACTTAACCTAGCTGCACTGTTAAGGA
>CALCSG010000198.1 GCA_937894085.1 uncultured Gammaproteobacteria bacterium
TTCCTTAACAGTGCAGCTAGGTTAAGTTGCACTTATGAGTTGAATTCGGGTAATTATCACAGTCCCTCAAACAGTTTTACTCTCTTGCTGTTTGCACAAGTGCTGGTATGTGTAAAAAGACTTAACAGTTTTTTTCTATCGTTTTAGTAATTATTAAGTTCAAGTAGATAGAAAAACTGGCTTGATTATTGTAAGCAAATGTCATGCCTAATTTTCAAGCTAGAGTTTTCAATGGTTTTCAGGATATTTGTTGTTGCAGACAATGTTGCGTGTTGCATTGCATCGTGGCTTGCATCAGTATTTGCATCACTAATTGATTCAAACAGGAGAGCTAAATATGGTGACGCATAGCGAGATAATTGATCTTTTTAAACCGCTGATTATGCCGATTTCCGAAGGTATTATTATCTGTGACAGCAGTGGGTCTGTGCTGACGGCGAATTTAGCAGTGAATGACATATTTTGTTTAGGCTCTACTAATAGCAAAATTTCCCTGGTCAATTTGAATGGTTTCAATCTACGCAATTCCCTGATCAATGCAGGACTCGATCAGCAGAATTCAGAGGGTATGTTTTGCGAAATTCCAGTCAAATATGAACAGGGGCTGGAGATAAATGATGAAATTTTGTGGTTAACAATTGAATCCCGGTTACTGGATCTTCCAGGTGGCAATGACAGGTTGCGCATGATAATTCTGCAGGATATCACCGCTGAAAAACGTTTAAACGCGGTCATAGCCAGCAAGGAAGATAGCTGCTTTATCACCGAAGACCCCGATATGCTTCGCCTTTTGGAACGACTGGATAAGGTAGCCATGACAGATGCCTCCGTTTTATTCCAGGGTGAATCAGGTACCGGGAAAACCGAACTGGCAAGACGGTTGCATAAAAACAGCCTGCGCGCGAACAAACCTTTTATAGAAGTGAATTGTGCTGCCATTCCCGAAAGCCTGATTGAAACTGAACTATTCGGACATGTTAAAGGAGCGTTTACCGGTGCTATCAAGGATCGCGTTGGCCGTTTTAAAGCGGCTGAAGGAGGCACTCTGTTTCTCGATGAAATTAGTGAGTTACCCAGAGAATTGCAATCGAAATTGTTGCGCGTATTACAGGATGGCCAATTTGAAGCAGTCGGTTCCGATGAAACTCAACAAGTAGATGTCAGGGTAATCACGGCGTCGAACCAGGATTTAGTGGAGCTGGTGGATAAAAAATCTTTCCGCACTGATCTTTATTATCGCATATCAGTTTTCCCCTTTCTGGTTCCACCGCTCAGGGATCGCCCCGGAGATATTCCTAAATTGATCGATGTATTAAAGCAAAAATTAATAACCAGAGGCTACCCGGATTCCATTCATTTTTCCAATGAAGCCATGCGCCCGATAATGAATTATCCCTGGCCGGGTAATGTTAGAGAATTAGCCAATGTGGTTGAGCACAGCATAATCTGTGCTATCGATGGTGTCGTGGTAGCCGATAGTTTGCCCGATTCATTGAATCTTTACTGCCAGGCGCGGCAACAAAATACGTTACCGGACAAAATACCAGAGATTAACGAACTTGAACAAATACAGAATGCCCTGTTACAGGCCAATGGCAATAGAACACTGGCAGCACAATTATTGAAAATCGATCGAAGTACTCTTTGGAGACGTATGCAGCGTCTAAATATCGAATAAATGAAAATCACTTATCAATGGGCGGGAAATATATGAGCGAAACAAAAAAAACCAGCAGCACCGGAAAAAATATACTGATAGCTATTGCACTCACCGTAGCTGGCTTCGGCTTTTATGGAATGGGTATGTTCATGTACAACATGGGCAAAGACATGACCAATATGACACGTTCCGTTGTCCAGATGACCAACGATGTTCACAGCATGGCTGGCAATATGAATGGCATGTCAGAAAACATGATGGCTATGGCCAACAGTATGGTGCTCGGGCAACAAAAAATGGGGGATGATTTTGCTCAGGTGGCTGGTGATATGCGTGTCATGGTCGGCAGTATGAAGAGTATGAGCGGGGATATGCATGGCCTGGGTCAGCACATAGGCACAATGAATGTGAACATGGCAGAAATGAACCAGTCTATGGGTCGTATGAGTAATGACATGGCCACAATGAATCAATCTATGGGAGCCATGCGTTATGACATTAATAAATTTACCAAACCTGAAAAATTAATGCCTTTCTTTCGATAACAGGCTATACAGACTTTAGCGTCTCGAAAATAAAGTTTTGCACCATCTTGCTGGCTTTTTTGTGTGGGTTTTAACATGTGAAAAGGGTTAGATAGAAGGAGTATGCCCCCAATGCCATTAAGCTAAGGTCTTTTATCGTCATATTCGCGCAGGCGGGTATCCATTTTAAAGGACTGCAGGCTCGTTGGGATGGATTTCATCCTTAGATCCGTAAACGGTACATTCCATGTACCACTACTCTGGCCTGCGCCAGAATGACGCTGGTCGCTTAACTTAACGGCATTGAGTATGCCTCCTTTTCACGTCTTGATCCTGAACAAATATTTTAGATGAACCTTTACATATTTTCTGAATTCCCATCCAGGAATTTTGTAATGGTTGCTTTATGTTTGCCTTTTCTTAATAAATGATAGCTTCCATCTTGCTGACTAAACACGGTGAAACACAGGTCTTTCTTCTTTCCATCCCAACGCAAGCAATATTCACCGGTAGCACTTACCCTCCAGTTACCGACTCGACGAACACCATCAGCATCCATTACCCGAGTGACCCTGCCATCAGCAGCATTGAAGGTTTTACAGGTACTATCTTTACCTTGCTGCTCACAATACTGTGTTTTATCCGTAAACAGAGCTTTGACTTCTGCACCGGACAACTGGGAAGAATCACCACCAGCAATTGCTGTGTTGGCATATAGTAAAACCCCAAATAGTAAAACAATTTTTTTAAACATTTATTTCTCCTGTAATTTTAGTTTTAAAAGTTGACTGAAATGTTGCGCAGATTGTTTCATGTTGCATGAATCTGCAACGATGCAACAATGATATATCATTTTCAGTGGTTAAGTTGTTGATTACATAAACATGTAAAACTGGCATAGCTCTTGCTGCAATTATCAGACCAATAAACAAATCGCATGAAAAATACGAGTAACACTCCTGTTTTCATTTTTTAACTGGATAACTGGAAAATATATTCCAGTAACTTAATTTATTTGGAGAAAACCATGAAGTTATCAAAAGTTGTTGTCTTAACCGGACTATTAGGATTAATGAGTGCATCGGTTATGGCCGCAGTAAAGGAAGCCCCTAATTTTTCGGATATGGATGCTAATGGGGATGGTGCAGTAGACACTGCAGAATTCGCCAAAGGTAAAAATGCTGCTGTAACAAAAACTTTTGCCGAGACGGATAAAGATAATAACGGCAAAATTTCCGAGAATGAGTATGAAGTAATCAAAGAGCCTGAATGTGATTAATGGTTGATATCCTCTATATCTGTGACATCAATATTAAAAAAATAGATAAATTACTGGCCTTCCAACTTTTGATAAACATTAATTTATCAAGTTGGAAAGTTGGTTTTTAAAAGTAATTTCCTGGCTTTTCTGTAAGTTTTTTTAGTTAGTATTTCCTTATCAATTTAACAAAAACAATGTACTTTAAACTATAGATGGGCCTGGTCTGGATTTTGATATCATTGGTAATTATGAATGGCAGAAAATGTCGCCACAAACCTGACGCACCTACGCCCCGAAGGTCAGGGCAGCAGTGGGTCGACTGATGTTAACTTTAAAATAGAATGGCCGGTTACAAGAATTCTGAATTAATTTAATAAATGGCCTATTGAACCTAAATAGAGGTTCATCTTTTGTAGCAGGAACAAGCGATAGAGTAAAATATAGTTGAATATTCCTTAACATTGTACTCCATCGCCTGTTTTGTACTTTAATACATCTGTTGACCACCATTTATATCCAGTGTTGAACCTGTAATAAAACCAGCTTCATCTGCTACCAGGAACATAACCGCTCTGGCAATATCTTCAGGATCTCCGAGGCGACCCACTGGTATTCTGGCTACAATTTTTTCCAGTACTTTTTCAGGTACAGCCTTAACCATATCAGTTAATACATAACCGGGTGCAACCGCATTCACTGTGATACCTTTAGCTGCTCCTTCCAGAGCAAGAGCTTTGGTAAAACCATGGATTCCTGATTTTGCAGCGGCATAGTTCACCTGTCCATATTGACCAGCACGTCCATTGATTGAGCCGATATTGACGATACGGCCAAATCCTCTTTCACGCATACCATCAATTACTGCTTTACTGGTATTAAAACAGGAAGTTAAATTGGTCTGAATAACGGCACTCCACTGTTCATAGGTTAGTTTATGCATGGTGGAATCTCTGGTAATACCTGCATTGTTGATCAATATTTCAACAGGACCTAATTCATTTTCAATTTTCTGAATACCATTTTGGCAGGCATCATAATCTGAAACATCAAACTTGAAAGTCGGTATTTTCGTAGTTTCAGTAAATGCCTTTGCAGAAGCATCATTTCCAGCATAGTTCGCTGCAACCTGATACCCTGCTTTTTTCAAGGCCATACTAATTGATTCACCTATACCTCGTGTACCACCTGTTACCATTGCTACTCTATTCATAATCTCCTCCGGGTTATTTGTATAGTTATAATATTATATTTAGTGATTAGCAAGATGTCTCAGCAAACTTGCATTATCATGTAGATACCAATCACCATCAAACAACAATTTAAAATAAACCGTCATACCGGCATGCTCTTAGCCGGTATCCATTTTGAATGGCGATGCTTGCTGTACAATGGATTCCATCCTCAGGTCCGTTGACGTTACTTCCATGTAGCACTTCTCCGGCTAAAAACCCACCGGAGGAGTGGTGCATGGAAGCACCGTTCACGGAACCAAGGGATGTAATGACGACATTTTTTATTTTACGTGCCAACGGTGACATCTTTAAAAAAAGCAAAAAAACCTCTTAGCTGAGTGATCTTGCTAATCACCTTATATTTTAACAATTTTTGCTTTCACGTATCGGCCCGGTGCATCTTCGATAACTTCAAGTTTATGGTCACCAGGTTGTCTTGCAGCTACTTCTGAACCTTTATACTTACCTACCCATTTATCCCATTCAGGCCACCATGAACCTTCGTGTTTAGCGGCTTTATCAGCCCAGTTCTGCGCATCTTTAGGAATTTTAGCGGCAGTCATACGGTAACCATATTTATTCGCTTCAGGTGGGTTGACCACTCCTGCAATATGACCGGAACCACCCAGAATGAATTTTACCGGTCCACCTAATCTTTGAGCACCAGACCAGGTTGATTTCCATGGAGCGATATGATCATCCAGTGTAGAGACAAACATAGCAGGTGTTTTAATATTAGCCAAATCGATAGCTTCGCCATCGATAGACAATTTGCCCGGTTTGATCAGGTTGTTTTCAAGATACAGGTTGCGTAAGTACCATTTGTGCATTTTAGCCGGCATACGGGTCGAATCAGAATTCCAGTACAGCAGATCAAAAGGACGTAAATCATTACCCAGTAGATAGTTATTCACATAAAAAGACCAGATCAGGTCATTCGCACGTAACAGGTTAAAAGTTCCAGCCATTTGATTACCATCCAGAAAACCTTCACGATCCATTTTATCTTCAAGTGAAGATATCTGTTCTTCATCGATGAAAAGACCCAGTTCACCAGGAGCTTCAAAATCGAGCATGGAGGTTAAAAAGGTAGCACTTTTAATTCGTTCTTCACCCTTAGCTGCAAGATATGCCATGGTGGTACCGAGTAGTGTACCGCCAATGCAGTAACCAACTGCATTTACCTGAGTTTCGCCAGTTGCCTGTTCTATTGCATCAATAGCTTCGAGAATACCTTCTTTGATATATTCTTCAAATCCTACTTCTGCATAACTGGCATCAGGATTTACCCATGAAATTACAAATACTGAATGACCCTGTGCAGACAGCCATCTAATCAGTGAATTTTTTTCCTGTAGATCAAGGATGTAATATTTATTGATCCAGGGTGGAATGATCAATAAAGGAGTTTGATTTACGTTTTCAGTGAGAGGGTTGTATTGAATTAACTGAAACATTCTGTTTTCATAAACTACTTTTCCTTCCGTAGTTGCCACATTTTTGCCCAGTTCAAAGGCACTATAATCTGTCATGCTGATTTGCAGTTTACCTTCACCCCGTTCCAGGTCATTCATCATGTTTTTCAGACCAGAAACCAGACTCATCCCTTTGGTTTCAATGACTTTTTCAATAACTTGAGGGTTTGTGCTCATGAAATTAGTGGGTGACATGGCATCCAGATAGAGTTGAGTAAAGAACTCAGCTCGTGCAGCCGTTTTATCGTCCAGACCTTCTGTTTCCTGCACCAGGCGACGGACATGTTGGGACATCAGCAGGTAACTCTGTTTTATCATATTAAAAGCAGGTTGTTCAACCCAGCCTTCGTGACGAAAACGTCGATCCGATTTAGTTTCAGTTACTGTTGACTCCGGAGTCTCACCAGTGAGCAAACCTTGCAGGGCATTTTGATAAAGTTCCAGACCCTGTTTCCAGAAATCGATATTTGCCTGTACAATATTTTGCGGATTCTGGGACATTTTAGCAAACAGTTCTTTATATACATCTCCTGCTTTAAGTGGATCCCAGTCTATCGGTTCTGATTTATTGCTGAATTCCTGCATTAATTCTTCAGCTTTTTTAAAGTTAGAGTTAATACCTTCGGCAATAGAAGTAAAACCTAAGGCATCTTGAAAAGATTGCTGATCTGACATGTGTTTTCACTTAATAGTTTGGATGATGTAAGCATACTAAAGCAAATAATGACTCTCTCTATTTAGATTATAAATATTGGGTATTAACTATGGAAAAAACCCATGTTAATTTTTTATTTTTGAAGACTTTCTGATCCAATATAATGTGCCAAAACTGAAAAATAACAAATTTTTCAGTTGATAAATCATAAGACTATTCTTTAGTTTCAATAAGTTGCGCTGCTTAACCGAGTAATTTGAATAATGTACCGCAATAGGGGCAGCGAGATTCTCCACCATTCTCTTTGACCGGAATATAAACTTGCGGATGTGAATTCCACAGACTGGAACCTTCAACAGGGCAGTGAATGGGCAGGTCAGCAGCTTTTACTTCTACAGCTTTTTTGCTATTGGGTGTGCTGAAATCCTGTTGATTTGCTGCAGTATTGGGGTTAACCATAATTTTTAATCCGATATTTAGATATTTTTGTCAAAAAGGTTTTATCAAATAAGTATTATTTTATAAAAGTAAGTAAGTCCAGGTGTTTGTCATTTCGTCCATGTACCAGGTCAAAATATGCTGTTTGTAATTTTTCAGTAATGGGTCCACGTCCCCCACCTATAGAACGATTATCCAGCTCGCGTATAGGAGTCACTTCGGCTGCAGTCCCGGTGAAAAATGCTTCGTCGGCAATATACACTTCATCACGGGTCAGCCGCTTTTCAATGATATCCATGCCCATGTCATTGGCCAGTGTAAAAATGGTTTTACGTGTAATACCATTTAGTGCTGATGTCACTTCAGGGGTATAGATGACGCCATCTTTTATCACGAAGATATTTTCGCCACTGCCTTCGGCAACATAACCTTCGGGGTCGAGTAACAACGCTTCATCATATCCATCTTTCAGGGCTTCCTGTAGAGCCATCATAGAATTGATGTATTGACCGTTAGCCTTTGCTTTGGTGACAGCAATGTTGACATGATGACGGGTAAAAGATGAAGTCTTAATACGGATACCTTTTTCCATGCCTTCGGCACCAAGATAGGCTCCCCATTCCCATGCAGCAACGATTACATGGACTTTTAGACCGTCTGCGCGTAGGCCCATGGCTTCCGAACCATAAAAAACCATCGGTCGAATATAGGCACTGTCCAGCTTATTATCTTTTACTGCAGCAATTTGGGCTTCCATAAGCTGCTGTTTATCGTACGGCATATCCATACCCAGAATTTTGCAGGAATCTAGCAGTCGATTGGTATGGGCTTCCAGCGCAAAAATAGCAGTTCCCTGATCGGCATGATAGGCTCTAACACCTTCGAATGCTCCCATTCCATAATGCAGGGTGTGGGTTAGAACGTGTATATTGGCTTCACGCCACGGTACCATTTTACCATCAAACCAAATGAAACCATCACGATCAGACATCGACATTTTTCTATTCTCCAGATAAATAAATTATTAATTTAGGTTAAACGTTTTATTCCAGCAAGCTTTAACTTCAGCATTTTCCTCTTCGATTAACTCGGAGGAGATATCAGCCGATAAGTTTTGTAAGACTCGAGACATTGGGCGCTGACAAAATATTTGTGCTGTCTGCCAAATATGGTCTTACAGAACTTGATCAGGTTATTGATCCTTACGATGAAACTCTAGCGGACCTTAAAACGGAGGGGAGGGCGCGATGGTCACAAATGGTTTATAGCCAACTGGTTGCTCACACCCAAGATTATGTTGAAAACTTTGTTTTTTTAGCCGGGCAATACTACAGAGAGTCCTTGATTGATAAGATTAACCGACACACAGGTTCTCACGTTGACGTACCGCTTGAGGGTAAAGGTATTGGTCAGCAGTTACAGTTTCTGAAAAGGTTTACAGATAATTCGATTATACCATCTCGGGACTGTCGGATTCAGGGAGACTGGTATCGTTAATTACTATGGTTTACCCGAAATTAAACAGCTGATAATCTCAAATACAAAAACATAAATGGAGTAAAAAATGAATGAGGCATTTACCTTGCCAAATGGCGCTGTGACCGAGGATTCAGGTTTAGCTGCAGAAGAATGGGCTTCTGCCTTTTATAAGCTCAAGGATGCGCTGGGGCGGTTACGTCCTATCCCTGAGCAGCTAATACGGAACCAACCAGTGAAAGACCTTGATGAGACTCTGCTGGAGTGTGATGCTGCACTTGATCTCGGTGAGTGAGCGGTGAGAAATTATTGGCTTGCTTAAGGATGAACTCACCCGGTTAAAGCGTTTAATTAAACCCTTGGCACATATTTACAAGTGCCGAGGAATTCATAAATATAGATCCATGACTACTGCATGAGTGATCGGTGTGCCTAAAGATTAGAATAAAGAGATGGCATCTCCCGTGGATGTCTATTTAAGATGGCACTTGATGCTGTGCATAACAACGCCCTCAATGACTACATCATCTCTATCCGCGATATCAATAGGTTTGAAATCTTTATTTGCAGGAAGCAATTTTTTCCCTTTTTTATCTAGTATCTTACAGGTCATCTCGCCATCAATGGCTGCAACAACAACAGATCCATGAGATTGTTTAGCCGATCGATCCACAATAAGAAGGTCGCCATCATGGATATTAATATCTTGCAATGAATCTCCTTCAACTCTAACGAAATAGGTAGCTGCGGGTCTTTTTACTAGAAACTTATTAAGGTCCAGGGGGTCGTCCATGAAGTCATCAGCCGGGGAGGGGAATCCAGCCCTGATCCTGCTCACGAATAAAGGCAGCTCTAATGGAGATGGGTCGGTAAAAGCCGGAGCTATAGGGATTAATGCCATGGTCTTACGCTCAACAAGTTAACAATAAGTGCAGGGTATCACCTCGGGTATAATCAAAGCTCGGGTTTTGGATAAAATAACGGTAATTAAACTGGTCACTTCTAGAACAATATAAACATCGGAATTAACCAAAGTTACAGAACAAGTGTTGAGGAAATTTAGAAATCTTGATAACACTATGCAAGAAATCGAAGGGTTAATTCGGGAAATTAATTACCTATACTGGGTAAGTCAACTGGGGTATAGAGGAAATGAAATCGCTAATAAAGAAAGCTACAATTCGGCATCGATCTAATGAAGGCGTGTAACCAGTGCGGGAAATGCTGCTTGAAATATGGCGGATCAGGTTATGGAATGGCGTCAGAAAAAGACCTTGATGTATGGACTTTGGAAAAGCCAGAGGTTCTTAACTACATATATTCAGAAGATATGCCTGATATGTGGCTTTCCCCAATAACTGGTGATGAACTGCACCGCTGCCCTTGGTTGAAAAAATACCCTAATAGGGGGCAATATTATTGTCGGATTAATGAAGTAAGGCCAGGAGTCTGTCGTAATTATCCAGTGAATGTTGAACAAATGATATCAGATGGATGTGAAATGCTAGAACCGGAAGATATTAATAAATCGACTGATACTCTTATGTCAGAGTTACAAAACTTAAGAAGGGTGAGCAACGAATGATCACTGAGGCAAAGAATACCTAGTAATCCAGTCGGTTCTTTAGTGAGTTTCAAAACCCTTTATTGCTATCGGGGCTCGGTTTTTGGATAAAATAACGGGTCACTATACTGGTCTCTTACCGAATAACATAAGGAGAACAGATTAGATGCCTATCGCAAGAATTATCGTTGATCCGGTCGCCTATGACAACATAGAGTCCACTCTGTCAGGAAGTGCGCCTCAACTGAAAGTGAGTATGACCTTTGTTGTCGATTTCCAAAGCGGCATTGAGGCCAATCTTAATGTCATCAGAATTATAAGAGATGGCCGCCCTCATAGTTATATAGAGGCTGTTCTATTTGATGATGATGGCTGTGAACTGCTTACGCTCGCTCTTAAGAGCAGTTTAACCAATGAGTATATCTGGGAACCTGAAGAAACCTATTTGACCTATTTTCAGGTTGTGTTTATCAAGTCAGATAAGCCTCTTAACCGAGTATATCGCGTTGAACTTGAAGCTTTGCCTGGATCCGAAGAGGCCTGTTGTGATGCCTGTAAAAATATATTTGATCTGGATGATGTAGTCCTTTTGGGGAATGAATTTATCTGTTCTCCTTGTCGGGCATGAGCTGGGTTGTAGCGTAGAGATACGGCGCCGGGTTTTCCATGTATGAGTCGGTATCACCCTGCTTTGGAAAACCGTCTTGTTCCACCACTTTTTTCTACGTTTAAAAATTACCTATACTGACTAAAGTAATATGGGGATCGGAATTCACCAAATCCCCCATCACAACTGTTCCAGACCGATAACGATCAGTTTACCGATAAATCTTTACTCCAGTTAAAAGGCAAAATCAACCCAGACGAGCCATATATAATTGAGTGCTTAAATGGGCTTCTTGCACTGGATGAGAGTGGCAGGGTTAGGTTAGCCAGTATAACTAGAGGTCAATGGACATCCGTTATGATCATTAAAGGGGAGACAAGATATTCCCCCACTGGTTGGAAAATGGAAAGAGATTTTGCGCTAGAAAGGTCCAGACAACTAAATCCAGACCACAATGAGTCATGGGTTATCAATATGGTGACGGCGCAAGTATATCGATAATTTAATTGATGGGAAAAAGATCAGGTTGCTGATTTTTGGATTCATTGTAAGTTCCTATAATAAAATAATTAACGATGGTAATTATTTAAATGAAACAAAGTGATCAACAAGAACCAAAACCAAAATATGACTTTAACCGTAAATTCCTAGATCACACTCAATGCTGGGGATGTAAACACCGTCTAGTAACCGAGAGGAATATAATGGGCATTATTTACCCGTGTGATCTTGAATATTTACCGCATAAAACCTGTGAGTGCCCTGGCTACGCGAATCGAATTATTTAAAAAACTGCCTATAAATAATAAAAATCGGAGCGAAATATATGGTCAATATGCGTATTGCTTATCAGTATCATCACCTTTCTAATGAAGCTCAAGATGTGGCAAAAAATAACAATAAAGGTATGTTGTTGAGTCAATTTTTATATAACATAGATGGCACTAATTTTGAATCGTCATCTAAAGTTGACTGTACCAATAACCCCAACCCGACTGTAAATTAAGTTTCTCGACAGGTTCAATTGTTAGGTGTTGGAAAGTGTTAAATTTAGCATAATTACCTATCCTTATCTCACAAACCAACAAGTGAGATAAAGATGCTAAGTGATATTCAAAGGGTTATAGATCAGTTTCCAAATAAATCAAAGGTTCGCCAGGTTAACTCAGAAAACGAAGGGGTGGAAGGGATAGTAAGTGGTCATGGGCGAGACGATATTACCGGGAATCCTCGAGTATTAGTCAAATGGTTAAGTACCGGTATTACGGTTCAGGTTCAACCTGGCTATCTCACAATAATTGATCAATGAAACCGTTGTGTGATGCAAGTAATCTAGTTAAGTGGGGAAGGGTGGGCATTAATGAATCTAATTGGTGCTCTTTGGGTGTAAGTCTCACGGAATATGTCTGGTCCTATATTGGTAGTGATTGTCCGCCAGATATTTGCAATAGAAATGAACCGTGAGCGCTGAGTTAACTAAATCTTGCGTTAGCCGCAAATGCGAAAGGCATCTTCTAAAATGAAAAATTTGTACGAATTTAAAAAAGTTATCGATCAATTAACTATGAACAAGGATTTCGGAGATGATCCTGATTTCGCAGATAGCGAATTCATGTTATCTCGTGACCCCATCGATGATGGTATGGATATTAAATCCTTCAAAGGTTACGAAATTGAGGGTGGCCTAATGCGCTTAAAGTATTGCGAAGATGGAGAAGAAAATTCTTTGTTATTAAATATGATGGAAACCCAGGTTGATAGCGAAATTAGGTTTAGCGTGTTTAATGATTATGACTGTTGTTTCGTCGAGGGTAGAGATGTTGATGGCGAGCCATTCAC
>CALCSG010000199.1 GCA_937894085.1 uncultured Gammaproteobacteria bacterium
CTGCCCTGATGATTACATCACCCACTTTTAAGCCGCCTTGCTGAGCAGGCGATCCGGATTCGATAGAGGTAACTATAGCTCCCTGGGTAGTATCAATATTAAAAGCTTTTGCCAGTTCGGGGGTTAAATCCTGTGCATTCACTCCCAAACGACCACGCTTGACTTCACCGTATTCAATGAGCTGTAACATAATATCACGGGCCATATTGATCGGAATGGCAAAACCGATTCCAATATTTCCCTGATTGCCTTCACCGCTACCCAGAATAGCAGTATTAATTCCGATCAGTTCACCACGCAGGTTGACCAGTGCGCCTCCAGAGTTGCCAACATTAATGGAGGCATCTGTTTGAATAAAGTCTTCAAATGATTCTATGCCGAGGCCAGAACGCCCCAGTGCAGATACTATGCCAGAAGTCACTGTTTGCCCAAGACCAAAGGGATTACCTATAGCCACTACAAAATCACCGACACGCAGAAGACTGGAATCGGCAAAAGCAATACTTTTAAGATGCTCTTCATTTATCTTGATGACCGCTATATCGGTATCCGGGTCGCGTCCCAGAACTTCCGCAGTAACTTCCCTGCCATCTCTCAGGGTAACGGTAATTTCTATGGCGTTTTCGATCACATGATTGTTGGTCAGTATGTAACCGTTTGCCGCATCGACGATAACGCCAGAACCCAGACTCATCGTTTCCTTCACATTATGCAAGTCAGGAACATTAAAAAATCGCTTAAAAAACGGGTCTTCTAACAACCTGTTTTTAACCAGAATTTTCCCTCGAGTTGAAATATTCACCACCGCCGGGGTTACTTTCTCGAGCATCGGTGCCAGGCTGGGCAAGGCCTCTCCATCTATTGAAACAGGTAAAGCAGCCGAACTCTGCCCTGTTATTAATAGAAAAGTTAAAAATAATAGTGATTTGTAAAGCATTAAAAATTTCTCGGATTAAAATCAAACTTTTGCTGCATGGCTTCATACCACTGCCGGGTTTCATCATCTTCGGCGACAGGCGTATGAATTTGAATTTCAACATACAGATCACCATCAGGATTTCCGGGCAAACCTCTGCCGGTCAGACGCATTCTTCGACCCGACTGTACACCGGGAGCAATTTTGAGTTCTATCTGCCCATTTAATGTAGGTACTTTTACCCTGGTGCCCAAAGCCGCTTCCCACGGTGATACAGGGCACTTTAGCGTAATATCTTTTCCATCAAGCTTGAATAACCTGTGAGGTAAAATTTTCAGCTCAAGTATCAGATCTCCCGCTATACCTCCAGAATTAGAAGCATGTCCCTGTTTGGATAAGCGAATTTTTTTACCGCTGGTCACACCTTTAGGTATATTAATTTTTAATTTTTTAAGCGTTGGCGTGGCAATACCACCAGCTCCATGTTCAGTACGAGAAAGCTGGATAGTTTTCTCACCACCATTAAAAGCTTCTTCCAGAGAGATATCGAGCTTAAGTTGCTGATCCTCTCCTTTTCTCGCATGAGGCTGCCTGAACCCCCGGTCCTGTCCAAACCCGCCAGCAGTTCTTCCACCTGAAAACCCACCTGCGCCGCCCCGCGAAAAAATTGATTCGAAGAAATCAGTAAAATCACCACCGGAATAACCACCAGCTCCGCCTCCATAACCACCTGTATTGAAATCCTGCCCATGTTTCCAGTTTTCGCCAAATTGATCATAAGCCTTACGTTTTTCTGTATCTTTTAATACATCGTAAGCTTCATTTAGTTCTTTGAACTTGTCTTCGGCATCCGCCTCACTGTTGACATCCGGGTGATATCTACGGGCCAGTTTTCGATATGCCTTTTTGATGGTTGCCTTATCAGCATTCCTTTCGATATCTAAAATTTTATAGTAGTCCTGATATTTCATAACTTTTAACGCAGATTTAAGCTGAATAATTCATGATCATTGCACAAACTCGAATGTTTTTCCTGACTTTGCCTGGAAAATTAATGCCTATATATTGGGATTTTTGCTCGATTATCAAGTGAGAATAATCAAACTCTAGTTATCATTTATTTTACTGATTACCCATCAGTCTCAGCCTGTTATCACTTTTTTATTGCAAGCTCAGGTATCAGTAGAAAAAACTGTACTCTCGCAAAGGCGCCAGGAACGTAAAGGAAAAAAGACTGATTTATTGGCCTTAATAAACTTACAATTGCTCTGTATGAAAATCATGTAAAACTTCTAAATACCGAAACTACTGCCATTCCCGCATGCTTTTAACGGGAGTAGCTGTACATGGACACACCGTTAACGGATCTAAGGATGAAATCCATTAATAACGAAGTTAAAACTTTAAAAAGTGCCATATCTGTAATGGATTCCGGCTAAAAACATGCCGGAATGACGACATAACATGATTTTCATACAGAGCCATTTAAACTTATTGTGCGTTATCTTTGCGTTCCTGGCGTCTTCGCGAGATATCATTGTCTTTTATAGCCTCAGATGCTGAAGCTAAGCGGTAATCAGGTTTCATTTTAATCCACTGGAACTTTATAGGTAGCCCTGCCGGTCAACTCCTCCTCTTCAACTTCTTCATCATCAAGTAAACTAAGCCCTGCAAAAGTCTGACTTGCCAGTTTTTCTGTCGCCTGCCCTTTCGCATCCAGTTCTATTCGTAAACGCAGATTATTTTCACCATCGGCATTTTTAAGAGCTTCTTCGAGGGTTATTCTGCCTTCCCGATACAGATAAAATAGCGCCGCATCAAAAGTTCGCATGCCTACGTTTTCAGATTTTTCCATCACTTCCTTAATTTCCTGAATAGCACCTTTTAGAATCAAATCACCAATGCGGGACGTATTGAGAAGTACTTCGATAGCAGCACAGCGTTTTCCATCAACTGTCGGAATTAGTCGCTGTGATACAAAAGCCTGCAGGTTATTAGACAAATCATTGAGTAACTGAGGTCTTCTCTCTTCCGGGAAAAAATTAATGATTCTATCAAGCGCCTGATTGGCATTATTAGCGTGCAGGGTAGAAATTGCCAGGTGTCCGGTTTCCGCGAAAGCCATGGCATGTTCCATGGTTTCCCGATCTCGAATTTCTCCGATCAGGATCACATCAGGAGCCTGGCGTAAGGTATTTTTTAATGCATCGGCAAAAGAATCCGTATCCACACCGACTTCCCGCTGGTTGACGATACAGCCCTTGTGCGGGTGTATGTATTCAACCGGGTCTTCGATAGTAATGATATGTCCTTTGGAATTGATATTTCGATGATCGATCAGCGCTGCCAGTGAAGTCGATTTCCCCGAACCTGTGCCTCCAACAAACAGTATCAAACCCCGTTTATTCATGATCACTTTCTTCAGCACTGGCGGTAGTCCCAGATCATCAGCATTAGGTATTTCAGTCACGATGTTTCTGATCACCATTGACACTTCATTTCTTTGCCTGAAAATATTGACCCTGAAGCGCCCCAGATTGGTAATCGACATAGCCAGGTTCATTTCCGGCTTTTCACTAAATTCCTGGCGCTGTTTGTCATTCATTATTTCCTGCGCCAGACTGTTTACCCAGCCGGGAGGAGCCGACTCTTTACCCAGAGGTGTTAACACGCCACTGAACTTGGCACTGGCCTCGCGCCGGTAGAAAAATACAGATCAGAACCACCTTTTTCAGCAAGAATTTTTAAGTAAGGGGTGACTTTCATGTCGACTGCCTTTTTATTAGAGGAATACAGACTATAGCCTCTAAAAATGATTCTTCCAGCTTACACGCTAGCAAATAGCTTATTTTGCCCTGTGAATTTTGGTCCTTAATTTACCGGTTAAAGCCGTTCGATTTTGATCCAGAATCCAGTTAGGAATCAACAGCTCATCGATTGGCCGGCTAATGTAATATCCCTGTACGTAATCGCAATCCATCTGCATCAACATGGTATGAATTTCAGCAGACTCAACGCCTTCTGCCACAACTTCTATACCCAGTGTATGAGCCAGTTTTATGGTGGCCTCTACAATCGCACGATCTTCTTCATCGATGACCATATCCTTTATGAAAGACTGGTCGATTTTAAGCTTTTCGACCGGTAGTTTTTTCAGGTAAGTAAGCGATGCCTGACCCGTACCAAAATCATCAATCGATAAAGAGATACCCATATTCGATAAACGGGTCAATATTTGAATTACCTGCTCGGGTTCCTGCATGAACTGGCCTTCGGTGATTTCGACCATTAATTTTTGCGGAGGAACGTCATATTTGTTAAGCGTTTCACCTATTCGATCAGGTAAATCCTCATCATGAAAATCTATCATTGATAAATTTACCGCCACCTTAAGCGGGCTATCATCCAGTTTTTTCAACTGTATACAGGCTGTTTCTATAATCCAGTGGGATAGCGGTTTTATCAGCTGGTTTTTTTCTGCCAGGGCGATGGTCTGTTCGATAGATTGCGTATGCAGTTCCGGCTGCTTCCAGCGTAACAGTGCCTCAAAATAACTGGTGGTATGATTTTTCAAATCCATCACTGGCTGATACACGAGCTTGAAATCATTATTACCCAGCGCCTGTCGTAAAGATTGAATCAGGCTTAGTCCGGAATAGTCTGCTTCATCGGTGGCTTGCTGAACAAACACTACAGGCCAGTCATCCTGATGCGCTTTTAGTAAGGCTTCATTGGCTTTTAATTCCAGCTCTACCATTTCCTGAGCATGATCGGGGTAGATTGCAACGCCGATACTGATACCGATTGTCAATTGCCTTCCATACACCGAATAAGGTCTGGAAAGAGATTGATAGAGCTTTTCAATAGTGGATGTCAGTTGATCTTTGTCGACAAATTCCAGTAACAGGGCAAAGTTATCTTTTTCCAGACGGGCCAGGCTATCCGATTCCCTGATCGCACTCTTCAGTCTTGAGGCAAGTTTTTTAAGTAAACCATCACCCAGATAGTTTCCATACTGTTTATTCACCTTGTAAAAATGATTAATATCAACCAGCACTAACGCATATTTACGACCGGATCTTTTGCCTTCCAGAATAGCCTGTTGCAGGCGTTCCTCAAATATAGCCCTATTATGCAGACCGGTCAGGTGATCGCGTTTAGTCAAATAGGTCAAATGCATAAAGTATTTATGCAAAAGCTTCAGACCCGGCGTTAAAAACTGCAGGTCATAGGCATTACCAGGTCGCCGGGTTAACACCGCCTTTTTCAACCTTTTAGCAATCAATATAAGGGGTTGTATCAAGGCTCGATATAAAATCAGATAGGCAACAAGGTTCAACAGGAGTACAGCCAGCAACACCCAGATCGCCTGTTCAACCCACACACTGAAAAAACCGGTAACGGGAAGAGCAACGGACAGACTACCCAGATGAATCGCCTCCCTGTTAAATTGAAACATTATTTGCTGAGATTCTGCAGTCTCACTACTGTCAACATAGTTATATCTGGATGAAGCTTTATTATCGATATGAAAGTGCTTACCCGTTAGCTCTTCAAAGTCATCGATGAAACTGAAGTAGTCCATTAATAAAACCAGTTTCTGAGATTTATCTGCGTTGATTTCAGCCGAAATCCCAATCATCGGCTTTAACATCGATAAACAGGCCTTCGCTAACGGCGTATCACGCTGTAACACTGAAACCGGATTCCTGTTGGGTAAGTTCTGGCAGTCGGGAATTTCACCAACTCCGTTAGATACAATTGCAGTAATTTTATCTATATGAATTAACTGAATTTCCGGGTAAGTCAGGTAATACTGGTTAATAAAAAGCAACCGCTGTTGAGGGTCGGTATTATTTGCCATCCATTCAGCCACTTCCATGAAACGCTGTTGTAACCACAACCGTTGAGAAAGCTGTAACTGATCCAGTTGAATCTGCCAGTTTTCACGATACAACCGTGTTTTTTCCAGATTTAAGGAGTTGTTTACGGTATACAGCGAAACACTCCATAACAGAGTGGTGATTAAACTCATCAACAAAAAAAGGAATAAGGTGAAATGTTGAATTTTGATTTGCATAACATCGAAGTTTAAACTCATCGTTTCATTAAGTCAGTAAATCGCTCACTAACTTTAAAGATTATTCCCGTAGAATTTAAGTTACCGGGTAACGAATACAACCATCCGCACAGGATTAAATACCGCTGAGACCATTGGAAATAGCAGTCAATTCAAGGTACTTTATATTAGCCGGTTAAAATCAGATAAAGGAGAATTCCCTGTCTATACTAAGCAAGCCGGGTAACAATATCCTGGCCTGGACCTTTTAGGATATTGAACATGTTTAATAAGTATAAATTGTTACAATTTTTGCCTGTATTCATACTGCTGACCATCAATTCAATTTCTGTTTTTGCGCAGGAAACTCTGCAAATTCTGGCCTGGCCAGGTTATGCTGATGCTGACCTCGTAACAACGTTTGAGAAGCGTTATAACGTTAATATTGAAGTCACCTTAATTGACTCCGACGATGTTATGTGGAATCGCCTGACAGCGGAAAAAGATGTTAATTTTGATGTTTTCGCTGTTAATGCAGCACAGTTACAACGCTACATTGACGCGGGTATCAGTGTTCCGCTAACTTCCTCAAATATTCCAAATACCGCTAAACAACTACCGCGATTTCGCGACCTTTCCGTCATACCGGGCCTGACCCGCAACGGTAAAGAGTACGCCATTCCCTATACCTATTCGGAAATGGGGCTTATTTATGATCGCAACACATTCCCCTCGCCACCAGATAGCTTTTCATTAATGTGGGATAAACGCTTCCAGGGGCGCGTTTTAATGTACGATGCAAGTGAACATAATTTTTCACTGGCTGCATTGTCGCTGGGCCTGGAAAATCCATTCCAGATTGCTGACAGTGATTTTCACCGTATCAGCCAGTATCTTGTTGCTCTACGTAGAAACGTTCTTACCTACTATGAAAAACCGGAAGATGCGACGGCACTCTTCATGCAAAACAATATAGCATTGCTGTTTGCAAATTATGGATCGCAACAGGTAACCCTGTTAAAAAAGGCAGGTGCCAATATTGGTTACGTGATCCCCAGAGAAGGCGCACTGGCATGGCTGGATTGCTGGTCTATCACTCGCTTTGCAGAAAATAAAACGTTAGCTGAAGCATGGATTAACTATACCCTGGAACCACAGGTAAGCCGCGCTTTAACCCTCAGACAGGGTTTAGCAAATACCCTGGAAGATCCATCTACGCTGGACAAAACCGACAAAATTATCTGGTTGCAGCAGGTTGAAGATATTTCCAGGCGTAAATTGTTATGGGACAAAATCATTTCAGGTGAAGTGCTGAATTGAACCAGTCATGATTGCAGAACCTCAAAAACAGGATAAACACATCAGCTTTGGCATAGCTATCAAGCTCGGTATTTTGCTTGCTATATTTGCTATTTTTGCAAGCGGTGTAACCGGCTATTATACTTTTAGTACTACCCGCGACATCCTGTCCAGAAAAGCGACACAGAGTATGATTGCATCAACCCAGGTTCTTGGGCAAAGATTCTCTATGATGGGTCAAAAAGTGGCCGACGACGCCCTTTTCTTTGCTCAGTCAAGCCTGGTTCAGGATGCTGCAGATAGCGGGCAGGATACCGCTTTATTCAGAACAACTCTCGCTGATCAGTTCAAAAGCCTGCTTTCGGTACACCCGGAATATTTCCAGGTGCGGCTTATCAGTGCAAAAAATTATGGTATTGAACTGGTGCGGGTAGATCGTGCGGGTAATAACCTTGCCATTATAGAAAGTAAAAATTTTCAGGAAAAACTACATTATCCCTATGTTTACGAAACCCTGAAACTGGCTAACGGGAAAACCTATTTTTCGAAGATTTTCATTAACCGGGAAAAAGGAGCTCACGCTGGTTACGGTCAGCCGACGCTGCAGGTAGCAACTCCCGTAGTTAATAAAGCTGGCAGCGTGCTCGGTGTTATTGTTATTAATGTCGAGCTGAATAGCATGTTCAGTATACTTAAAGCGGATTTGTCCAGACAATTTCGACTGTATCTTACCAACCAGGATGGTGACTATCTGATCCACCCAGATAAATCCAGGACTTTTGGATTCGACTTCGGACGCAAATTTAAGGTTCAGAGTAACTTTAGTACTACCTCTAAAATAATATTAAATCAAACCGATACGGTCGCCGTCCAGGGGATGGATAGTGAAATTAACGAAACTGTCATCGGTGGCTTTACCCGAATTCAATTCGGTGAAGCAAAAGATAATCGCTTCGTTATTTTCGGCCTGACTGCACCACTCAATTTCGTGCTGGCTGAAACCGATGTACTGTATAAAAACTGGAATCTTATAGTCGTGGCTTTTAGCCTTTTAGCTATTCTTCTATCTGCAATATTAGCCCAAATTTTCGTTCGCCCCCTTAAGCAGTTAGTAAGCTCAGTACAACAGTTTTCAGCAAACCAACAGCTAACTCCGGTAGTCGTAAAAAGCAACGATGAACTTGGCCTGTTAGCACGTAGCATTGGCAAAATGCAGGTGCATATTCTGACTCAGTTGAATAATCTCAATGAACAGAATAAAAAATTAAATCAGGAAATTTTTGAACGGGAGCAAATTGAGCGTTATGAAAAATTTCGCAGTTACACACTGGAGTTACTGGCTAAAAAAGAGCCGCTAAAAATTATTCTTGAAGCAGTTGTTAAAGGCGTAGAACAACTCAGGCCGGGAATGCTGTGTAGCATATTACTGCTGGATAAAGAGGGTAAATTTTTAAACCAGGGTGTAGCTCCAGGCCTGCCAGAATTTTATAATGCAAGCATCGAGGGCACTGAGATAGGCATGGGTGTAGGCTCCTGTGGGACCGCTGCATTCACCGGGAAGCGCGTTATTGTCGAGAATATACAGACACATCCATACTGGGTCGAATACAAAACACTCGCCTCAAAAGCTGGTTTGGCTGCATGCTGGTCACAGCCCATATTCTCTTCTTCTGGAAGTGTTCTTGGTACCTTTGCCATTTATCATCGGGTAATCAATTCCCCTGACAATTCTGATATTAACCTCATTGAACAATCTGCTTACCTTGCCAGCATCGCCATCGAGCACAAACAGATAGAAGCAGAGATCAATAAACTCGCTTTTTTCGACCCGCTGACACAGCTGCCCAATCGACGCCTGTTGCTAGACCGGTTTAAGCAGGCAGTAGCATCGATGGCGCATACCGGCAAGGGAGCTGCATTACTGTTTATCGATCTGGATAAGTTCAAAGCCGTGAATGACACACTGGGACATGATATGGGTGACCTGCTATTGCAACAGGCTGCACAACGGTTGACGAGCTGTGTACGTGAAAGTGATACAGTATCCCGCCTAAGCGGTGACGAGTTTGTCATTATACTGCAAAATTTAGGTCATGAAGCGATTGTAACTGCTACCCAGACGGAACATATAGGTAAGAAAATACTGGCTTCTTTAAGCGAGCCGTATCAACTTTCCTCACATAGCTATCGCATCTACCCTAGCATTGGTGCGGTACTGTTCGATGCCACACAACAGGTTGCTGATGAAGTATTAAAACAGGCTGATATGGCGATGTACCAGGCAAAGAAAGCGGGTGGAAGAGAGCTGTATTTTTATGATCCTGATATGCACAAAACAATTATGGATCGAGCCCACCCGGAAGCAGAGTTACTGCATGCTATTACTCAGCAAAAAGAATTCCTGCTGTATTATCAGCCCCAGGTAGATCTGTTTAAACGAGTGATCGGTGCCGAAGCGTTAATTCGCTGGATTTCCCCGAAACGTGGTCTTATACCTCCAGCCGATTTCATTCCAATCGCCGAAGAATCAGGACTGATTTTACCTCTCGGGTACTGGATAATCCGTACAGCCTGTCAACAACTGGCAGCATGGGCACAACAACCGGCTACCGCCCATCTAACCCTGTCCATTAATATCAGTGCAAAACAGATTCTAATACCCACCTTTGTCGATGAGGTGTTAAGTTTAATTAATCATGCTGGTGTTAATCCTGCAAAACTCAAGCTGGAGATCACAGAAAGTATCTTGCTGGATAATTTAGAAGATATTATCGTAAAAATGACGAAACTGAAAAACAGCGGCTTCAATTTTTCAATTGATGATTTTGGGACCGGCTATTCTTCATTACAATACCTTAAACGCTTACCGCTTGATCAACTCAAAATCGACAGGTCTTTTGTACGTGACCTGGCTGATGATGACAACGATAAAGCCATTGTTCGCACCATCATAGCCATGGCAAAAAGCCTCAACCTCGATGTTATTGCAGAAGGAGTAGAAACAGAAGAGCAACTAAATCAACTTAAACAGAAGGGTTGTACTCAGCTTCAGGGTTACCTGTTTGGTAAACCAGTACCTGTGAATGAATTCAACCTGGCAGTAAGCAGAAATAACAACCTTCAACTTTCTAACTGATGAATTTTGGCTGTACAATGTAACCTGTGCAAACCAGCTCAGGACTTTTGATATTGCTGAGCCTAATCAACAGCTGTCAGATTAAAATTATTGTCTGAACCTGATTCATTTTAAAACCATTTGTCGACAGGAGTAGAAGTCATGTCTACGAACACCGTTCAACTTCACCGTGTACTTCGTGCTCCACCGGAAAGAATCTACCGCGCATTTCTTGATGGTGATGCCATGACTAAATGGCTTCCACCAAACGGTTTTACCGGTAAAGTGCAGCATCTGGATGCCATAGTTGGCGGCACATACCAGATGTCTTTCACTAACTTCACCACAGGTCACATTCACTCTTTTGGTGGAGAATATCTTGAACTGGTGCCCGATGAACTTATTCGACACACCGACAATTTCGACGATCCGAACCTGCCAGGCGAAATGCAGACGACAATAACGTTTAAACAGGTGTCATGCGGAACTGAATTAAAAATAGTGCAGGAAAAAATTCCCGAATCGATTCCGCCAGAGGCATGCTATCTTGGATGGCAGGAATCGCTCACACTACTTTCACAGCTCGTCGAAGCTGAAATCCCTGATTAACAGCTGATATATACATGGACCGATTTCCTGAACAGTTATGATATTCATATCGAACTCTTTAACCATCCTGTAGCCAGCTTACAGATCAAAAATTTACCTGATTACCCCTTAGCTTCAGCCATTTTAGTATGTAAAACAATTTCACCACAGAGAGCACGGAGGTAAAAAGTATGTCTTTAAGCTTAATAAATTTTTTCATGCTCAAAATATTGAAAATTTAGTAATAACTAAGTCCATTCTCTTCCTCTGTGACCTTCGTGTCCTCTGTGGTGAGTAATTTTTTTTAGTTATCTGAGCCTGAGGGGTAATCAGGAAAAATTAACATAAATAAATCATTTAGAAGCATTAGTAACATCATAGCAGCGTAAGGGAACTCTTATTGTAAGGAACATTATTTCTGATAATCGTTGACAGCTGTTTGTACGATAGCGAGTAGTTGGTCTTGTTCGAATGGTAAAGCAGGGGGAATTAACGGGTCACCAAATAAACGATTTTATATGGGAAATACTTTACAGATCCTCACTGTAGCGAATTAATGCATCAATTTCAGGTGCCAGTTCTGCGTAATGTTTTTCAATCATCACCCAGTCGTTTGCCCGACCCGCAGTTTCCAGTCTCGCGCAGATCTCGGCCAGAGCAATGGCTCCCATCAGGCGGCTTGACGATTTAAGTTTGTGCGCATGAAAGGAAATTTTCTGCGTATCCCTGGCTTTATAAGCTTCATCAATCTCTGTATTTATATCCTTCGCCTGTGATTTAAATTTATCCAGTACTGCCTGTTTCTTACTGGTATTGTCACCATACAATTTAGTTAGTGCCGCAGGGTCAACAGGTCCTTCAATTGTTTTTGATGAAGTGCCACCACTTTTCCTTTCCGGCAGCCATTTACTTAATGTTGAATAGAGGTTGTCCGGGTCGACCGGCTTAGCCACGAAATCATTCATACCGGCCGTCATACAGGCTTGTCGATCTTCATCGAAGGCATTAGCCGTCATCGCAAGAATAGGCAGTGCTGCTTTTCCATCCATGGATCGAATCAAGCGCGTTGCCTCAAGGCCGTCCATCTCCGGCATCTGTACATCCATCAGAACCAGGTCATATTGATTTGATCTGACTTTTTCTAACGCTACACGGCCATTTTCCGCGGTATCCACAGACAACGAAACCCCGTGTAACAACTCTACAGCGACCTCACGGTTGATTTCATTGTCTTCCACCAGCAGGATATGTAAACCCGCATAATGTGTTCTCAGGGTTTGATCGCTGTCTATCGTTTCACTGTGAAATGCGGCAGGCTGGATGCTGCGGCCGCGCGTCAGCCTGGCAGTGAACCAGAAGGTACTGCCGACTCCGGGAGTGCTTTCCACTCCGGCTTCTCCACCCATCAACTGGGCCAGACGCCTTGTAATGGTCAGCCCCAGGCCAGTGCCTCCGTATTTTCGAGTGATTGAGGTATCGGCCTGTTCAAAACCGTCGAACAGAGTCGACAGTTTATCGGCTTCGATACCTATACCGCTATCCTGTACCTCAAATCTAACCAGCATGTCATCATCCTGTTCCTGCAGTTTTTTTGATCGTAGCGAGATGGTGCCGTGCTCGGTAAATTTTATCGCATTACCCGCGAAGTTCAGCAATGCCTGGCGCAAGCGGGTAGGATCACCTCGCAGCCAGTCAGGTACCGTGTCCTGATCCACCTCGATCTTCAACCCTTTGGTTTTAAGCTGTTCTCTCAACAT
>CALCSG010000200.1 GCA_937894085.1 uncultured Gammaproteobacteria bacterium
ACGCCTTATTCAAACTGCTGATGTGATTTTCTATGACCGCCTTGTTTCGGATGAGATTTTAACGCTCGTTCCCAAGGGTGTTAGCCGCTTTATGGTGGGAAAAGCATCTGGTAATCATTGTGTTCCTCAACATGAAATAAATAATTTGCTGATTAATGCAGCCAATAAAAATCGTACTGTTGTGCGCCTTAAAGGCGGTGACCCCTATGTGTTTGGGCGTGGTAGTGAAGAAGCATTGGCTCTGCACAGGTACGGCATTCATTTTGAAGTAGTTCCAGGTATCACCGCCGCTTCCGGGTGCAGTAGTTATGCTGGAATTCCGCTCACACATCGTGGTTTGAGCCGTAGTGTTCAGTTTATTACCGGGCACTTTCGTGAAAATGAACCGCTGGAAATAAACTGGAAGAATCTGGTTAACCCGCAAAGTACGCTGGTCTTTTATATGGGTCTGAATAGCCTGGATTTTATCTGTAAGTCCCTGATAGATGCTGGGTTAGCAGTGCATACACCGGCTGCCGCTATTCAAAATGGGACTACTGCCAATCAGAAAAAGCTGATATCAGATATTCAGAACCTCGCTGAAACAGTGCGACTCAGTGACCTGAAGGCCCCGGTGATGATTATTGTTGGTGAAGTGGTAACATTGACTAATGAACTGGACTGGTTTACTCCCGGTGCAGATATATTTCAATCTGATGATGTGATTAATGAAAGTGCTTTTGCTTAATATGGGACTCAGTTTAGTGATAACCAGTTCTACATTACTGGCTCAAACTCCGGTAGATAATATCGAGCAATCGCGCCAGGCTGAATTGCTACACCTGTTAATACAGGACTGTGGCTCCTGCCATGGTTTGACGCTGAAAGGTGGTTTGGGGCCAGCATTGTTACCAGAAAATTTGACCGGTAAACCAGTGTCATTTCTAACCTATACCATTTTGAATGGAAGACCCGGCACGGCCATGCCGCCGTGGAAAGGATTACTAAAACCCGAAGAAGCCGAATGGATTGCAGCTAAATTAGTTAAAGGAGTTCAGCCATGAAGTGGTTAATTTTTACCTTATTGCTATTATCCAATACGCTTTTTGCGCAAGGAACTGGTGATCTGGGTATTATCATCGAACGTGCCACGGGTAGTGTGAAAGTAATTGAAAATTCAGGGAATTCTACACTGGGAACTATAACCGGACTTGGTGACCTGTCGCACGCTTCTGCAGTTTATTCGCGCGATGCTCGTTTCGCCTATGTGTTTGGACGTGATGGTGGTTTGAGTAAGCTCGATCTATTATCCCGAACATTAGTTAAACGAGTCATGCAGTCTGGAAACAGTATCGGCGGTGCAATTTCTCAGGATGGGAAACTGGTGGCTGTGTCCAATTACAAACCCGGCGGTGTGCGTATTTTTGATGCCGAAACACTGGATCTGGTGGCAGACATTCCAGCGACTTATGGGGAAGGTAATCTATTGTCAAAAGTCATTGGTCTGGTGGATGCGCCCGATCAGCGCTTTATTTTCAGTTTATGGGACGCCGGTGAAATCTGGGTGGTGGATATGACCGATGTCAAAAACCCGAAAATTACTAAATTCAAACAAATAGGTAAAAATCCTTATGATGCATTGATTACCCCGGATGGCCGATTTTATCTCGCCGGTCTGTTTGGAGAAGATGGTATGGCTCTGCTGGATTTATGGAATCTGCAACAGGGGGTGCGAAGAATTCTTCCAGATTACGGAAAAGGCTTGAAGAAATTACCTGTTTATAAAATGCCGCACCTGGAAGGCTGGGCAATAGCGGGTAACTTCGCTTTTGTGCCTGCTGTCGGATTGCATGAAGTACTGGTGATTAATACGCTGGACTGGACAGAAGCAGGGCGCATACCGGTACATGGGCAACCTGTGTTTGTCATGGCGCGGCCGGATGGTCGTCATGTCTGGGTTAATTTTGCGGTACCTGATAATGATACAGTTCAAGTCATAGATTCGCTAAGCCTCAAAGTGATTAAGCAGTTACAACCGGGTAAAGGGGTCTTACACATGGAGTTCGAACCAAGAGGCGAAGAAGTCTGGCTGTCAGTCAGAGATAAAAATAAGGTTCAGGTTTACGATACGCGAGATTTTTCGGTCAAGGCAGAATTATTTGCCGATACGCCCAGTGGTATATTTTTTAGCTATCGTGCACACCGGATAGGGTTATAACTGTGAATACGGCTGTGGTTAAAAATCTACAACAAAATTTCACAGAGCTGGAAAAACATCTGCTGAATGATTTCCAGCATGAAATCCCTTTAACACAACGACCTTTTGCAGATATTGCTAAAAAACTGAATACCGATGAAGAGACGGTCATTAAAACGTTCGAAGACCTGAAGCAGCGAGATGTCATCAGTCGTGTTGGGCCAGTGTTCAGACCGAATAGAATTGGTGTTAGCACTTTGGCTGCGATGGCTGTGCCAGAAGATAAGATAGACCAGGTTGCAGAACTGGTAAGTGCTTTTGCCGAAGTGAATCATAATTATGAACGCTTACACCATTTTAACCTGTGGTTTGTGGTCACGGCTCGTAACGATGCTCATCTTGAGCAGGTATTGCTGGATATTGAACAGCATTGTGCTCATCCGGTAATGAACCTTCCCATGCTGGAAGATTTTTTTATCGACCTGGGGTTTGATATAAAATGGACATGAAGGTGTTAAATCAGGATCTGGAACAGGCACTAATCTCGGTTATTGAACAGGGTTTGCCATTGGTTGCCAGGCCTTATGCCCAAATCGCCCTGCAAATTGGTTGCAGTGAACAGGAGGTTATTGAAGGTCTTCAGTTACTGCTAAAACGCGGCGATATCAAACGTTTTGGTGTGGTCGTAAAGCATCGTAATCTGGGTTATCGTGCGAATGGCATGGTGGTATGGGACATTGCAGATCACGAAGTAAAAAGAATAGGCCAATGCATGGGGCAGTTTCCTTTTGTGACCCTTAGCTATCGTCGTCCTCGCCAGTTACCCGACTGGTCTTATAATTTATTCACCATGGTGCATGGTCGAAATCGACAGGAAGTAACAGAAAAAACAGCCTTTCTGGTTCAGCAGTGTGGCCTAAAGGATATCAAACATGAAATTTTATTCAGTACCCGATGCTTTAAACAGCGCGGTGCCCGGTATATCAGCAGTGACCCTTTACCTGAAATAAATGGTGACTCAGAATTACAGGCCAAGATTAGTTGATGGAATTTATCGATCCTTTAGCCATTGAGTTTATAAATAAGTTTCAAGGTGGTTTTCCTGTCGCAAAAAATCCTTACTCACTGGTTGCCTCCGAGTTGGATATCGATGAAGCGAAGCTTTTATCAATCATAGAAGATTTATTAAGTAGTGGCTGGCTGACTCGCTTTGGACCCCTTTATGATGCCAGGCAGATGGGGGGCGGTTTAACCCTGGCAGCCCTGTCGGTGCCAATTGATCGTTTTGATGAAGTAACCGCTTTGGTTAATGCTTATGCAGAGGTTGCGCATAACTATAAACGCGATCATAAGCTCAATATGTGGTTTGTGCTGGCCACTGAAACCGAACAGGCTATACTGGATGTTATAAAAAATATCGAATCTCAGACTGGCCTGAAAGTGTTCAACTGTCCTAAATTACAGGAATTTTATGTGGGTCTGAAATTGCAGGTGGATGACTCTGGTCAGGTAGATAGTGTGCCTATGGACTCAGCCTGGACAGCATCACCACAATCAGAAGATACTACTGAAGCTCCGCCAGATGATTTCGAACGACAGATCATTGCAGCGACCCAGGCTGGCCTGCCATTAGTTTCTGAACCTTATGCTGAAATTGCCAGCCAGATAAATTCTGCAGAACATAGGGTTATGCAAAGCATTAAAAAAATGTTGAACAATGGTGTCATGCGACGCATTGGTGCAGTACCTAATCATTATAAACTGGGTTTACGTGGAAATGGTATGACGGTGTGGAACGTTCCCGATGAACTGGTTTCTGATATTGGGGGAAAAATAGGCAGCATGGATTTTGTCAGCCATTGTTACCAACGCCCTCGTCATTTGCCCGACTGGCCTTATAATCTTTTTGCGATGTTACACGGTTCGGATAAAGACCAGGTCATGCAAAAACTGACTATTCTGGAAACTGAATTGCTCCCCTTTAACTTTCCCCATGAAGTTTTATTCAGTTCTGCCATTTTAAAAAAATCTGGCCTACGGATCACTACCTGAGAAATCTTATGTTTCGCTTAAGTCGATATTTACATGCCCTGGAAAATAGTCTGTCGGGCAATAAAATGGCCACTGAAAGACGTGCAGCACCCATCAGCAGTATGACGGGGCCAGTGGTTATCTGGAATCTTATTCGACGTTGCAATCTAACCTGTAAACATTGTTATGCGACGTCTACCGATAAGGATTTTCCCGGTGAATTAAATACGCAACAGGTATTTGATGTAATGGATGATCTGAAGTCTTTCGGTACCAAAGTGCTTATACTGTCAGGTGGTGAACCCTTAATGCGTCCGGATATTTTCGATATATCTCACCGCGCCAAAGACATGGGGTTCTATGTGGGGCTATCGTCGAACGGGACACTCATTGATGAATTTAATATAAAAAAAATTAAGCAGGTCGATTATGATTATGTTGGCATCAGTATCGACGGAACAAGGGCCACGCATGACAAATTTAGACAAAAAGCAGGAGCCTATGACGAAGCGCTGAGAGGTCTACGGCTGTCACGTGATGCCGGCCTGAAAATTGGTTTACGCTTTACGCTGACACAGGATAATGCCGATGAACTAGGTGAATTATTACAGTTAATGGATGATGAAAATATTGATAAATTTTACCTTTCTCATTTAAATTACGCTGGTCGAGGAAACAAAAACCGTTCCAGCGATTTACACTATCAGATGACTCGTAAGGCCATGGATTTACTATTTTCCAGTTGCTGGGCCGATGTTCAGGCAGGAAATAAACGTGAGTTTGTTACCGGCAATAATGATGCAGATGGTGTTTATCTACTGTCATGGGCAAAACAACATATTCCCCAGCATGTTGACGAATTAAATAAAAAATTACTGCGATGGGGTGGAAATTCTTCTGGCATTAATATTTCTAATATTGATAATTTGGGTAATGTTCATCCTGACACAATGTGGTGGGATTACACGATCGGCAGTGTAAAGGAAAGACTCTTTTCAGAAATCTGGATGGATACTTCTGATCCCTTGATGGCCGGGTTGAAACAGAAAAAAAGGCCTGTAGAAGGGCGTTGTGCTGTGTGTAAACATTTGCAGATCTGTGGAGGTAACTCTCGCACCCGTGCCTGGCAATTAACCGGCAATCCCTGGGCTGAAGACCCGGGTTGCTATTTAACGGATGCAGAAATCGGCGTTAGTGATATGCCAGAAAGGGTTGAGATAAGTGCCTATAATAAAAAGTCTGAAAAGAAAAAAAGTCTGGCCGTTTAAGAAAAGATTTACATGAGAAACATGAACTAACATAGAGACTCGCACGGCTGCCCTCTTACAGGTGACCACTGAGTTATTCCTTTACAGCACACACACCATCGCACATTGAAGTAGTGTAAGAAGAGCACCCGCAAGGGGTGCTTTTTACGCTACGGTTAATGAACCCCTTTCTCATGCAGGTGTGCACAATATTGTTGATCGGTTCCAGCGATATGCTTGATTAACCATATTTTCAGGTAACCGGTTAGATCACAAATCGCCCCTTCACTGTTCTTGTCGTAAGCTTTCATATACTCATTGACTTTGTTAATCATTTCTTCATGTGTTTTTTTATGAGCTTCGTAATCAGGGTAGTTGTTTTCACGCATCATATCTTCTTCCCGTTTGAAGTGGTAGAGGGTGTAATCGACCACTTCTTTAAGCGCCTGTCGTTCATAAGTTTCACCAGAAGGATACATAACCGCCGTTTGCAGAGTATTGATCAGGGCTATTAACTTTTTATGGTCTTCATCTATTAACTGTATGCCAACACTGAGTTTGTCATCCCAGGATAAATATTGGCGGGCAGTAATTTTCCGGTGGATATAGGGGAGGGCAGCTAATACCGCGATCATAATCCAGGGAACCGGGTTATCGATTCCAAACATAAAACCTATACCTATGACTATAAATGACAGGACGATAAATAAAGAAAGTCCGAAGGTTTGCAAGCTAGTACTATTCATATTGGTCTCAGATAATAAAAAATGTGATGTTTGAAAACATGTCTTAAAAGTCATACTCAAGTGGGAGTTATAAATAGTAATTCTTAGTTACTTTTTTATAAACATAAAATGAGTTATAACTTTTTGTTTTCTACAGCAAATTCAATGGGCAGGCCTTGATAAAAAGCAAGAGAATGAAATTATATTAAACTCTATTGATTAACATCAAAACAAAGTCGATAAGCAAAATGACCATTGATAAGTATCAAGGTAACATGAGTTAAATAGGCGTCAAATCCGCCATGCAATTAATTTAAATGAGGTATTCCCCAATGTTAAAGACTGCTTACTCACAAATACGTTCAATCACGAATGCATCTGTGCTGACTGTTGCTGTCGGAATCACTCTGGGTGGAGCCAGTCTTGCCGTACAGGCAGCAGGTCCTACCCTTAGTGAAGCTGATTTTGAAACAGGTAAATCCATATATTTCCAACGTTGCGCCGGTTGTCACGGCACTCTGAGGAAAGGCGCAACAGGCAAAAGCCTGGAGCCAGAGGTGAAAACTAAAATGAGTGATGGAACGGTCAAGATAGGTGGAACCCTGTCGCTTGGCCAGACTCGCCTGGAAAAAATTATTACCTACGGTACTGAAGGTGGGATGAATAATTTCGATGATATTTTAACGAAAGAAGAAATCACCATAATGGCCAAATACATTCAGCTGGAGCCACCCGTTCCACCAGAAATGTCTCTGGCCCTGATGAAAGAGCGTCACAAAGTCTTTGTTGAACCAAAAGACTATCCTACTAAGCCAATGCATGGTCGTAACTGGCAGAATTTTTTCCTCGTCATCGAACGTGATGTAGGCAAAATCGCCATAATCGATGGTGACAAGAAAGAAGTTGTTGCACATATTTCTACGGGTTATGCGGTACACGTATTGAAAGCGATTGAACATCATGAAGGCATGCATGTTAAAGATGCCGGTCGTTTCTGGTTCGTCATGGGGCGTGATGGAATGATGACCAAGGTTGATCTGTGGGCTATGCCTGACAAGATGAAGGTTGCACAAACGCAGGTCGCTTATGATGCTCGTGACGTGGCGGTTTCCGGTGATGGAAAATACGTTATCGGTGGTGGTTACTGGCCTCCTCATTTCGTTATTCTGGATGCCGAGACTATGGATCCTTTGAAAGTCGTTTCAGCTCGTGGCGTGAATATAGATGGTGAGTTTGTTAATGAATCTCGAGTAGCGGCTGTTTACGATACACCTTTGGCACCTACCTGGCTGGTATCCATGAAAGAACTGGGTCAGATGTGGCAGGTTGATTATACCGATCTGGATAATCTGAAAATTACTAAGATCGATAGTGCCAAGTATCTGCATGATGGTTTCTTTGATCCAACCAATCGTTATTTCCAGATCGCAGCCAATGCTTCTAACAAAATGGTCGTGATTGATACAGTGACTCAGAAGCTTGAAGCGATGATTGATGTTGATTCCAAGCCACATCCTGGTCCTGGTGCAAACTGGATCGATCCTAAATGTGGTCCTGTCAGTGGAACCACTCACTTAGGTGTTGGTAAAGTCACTGTTTGGGGTAATGATCCTAAAGGTCATCCTAAGCAAGCCTGGAAAATCTGCTACGAAGTTGAAACTGATGGTGCTGGCGTATTCTTACGTACACATCCAAAGTCTGACTACGTATGGGCTGACCAGACTAAACACCCTGAGCCTGAAGTTCAGCAGTCTGTACAGGTTATCTCCAAGAAGACTCGTGAGATCGTCAAGACTATTCAGTTGACTACCAAGAAGGGTTATGCGGCGGTTCACTTCGAATTCAATGCTGATGGTTCTGAAGTTTGGGCCTCCGTATGGAATCGTGCCGACAGTAAAAAGCCTAACGGTGAAATTATTATCTTTGATGCGAAAACTCTGGAAGAGAAAGCTCGTATTAAAGGTTTGTATGCACCAACAGGTAAGTTCAATGTTTACAATCGTGTCAATCATGTGACATAGAAATGGAAATTTAAGCAAATAGGGAAATATTGATGCGGGTATGGAGTGAAATCCCATGCCCGCTTTTTTTTGCAAACTGAATCGGTTCAGGTGTAGTTTGCAAAAAAAATTAAATCCATCCTTTAGTTGAGAAATTGTTATGCAACATCAGTCATTATTTAAAAGCCTTATCACAAGAAAGGTTATATTTGGCGCTACCCTGGGCAGTGCAGTACTGTTTATGGTTATAGGTGTCATGATATGGGGCGGTTTTAACTGGGGTATGGAAGTTACTAACACGGAAAAATTTTGTATTTCATGCCATGAAATGCAGGAAAATGTATTCGTGGAATATACTGGAACGGTGCATGATGCCAATAGAAGTGGTGTGAAAGCCAGTTGCCCGGATTGCCATGTTCCCAGACCCTGGATACACAAAGTGATTCGTAAAATACAGGCCAGTAATGAAATTTATCATAAGTTAATGGGCACAGTAGATACGCCCGAAAAGTTTGATGAGCATCGTTTAACCATGGCCAGGCGAGTGTGGAAAGCGATGAAAACGACTGATTCACGTGAATGCCGTAACTGCCATGACTGGGATACCATGAACCCTGAAAAGCAACAACCGCGTGCACGAAACCAGCATATATTTGCAATGGAACAGGGTAATACCTGTATAGATTGTCACAAGGGTATTGCGCACAAAGCTGTGCATAAAAATATTGATGAAGATGAGCTGGAAAAATGGGCTACCCCGGTGGAAGCCTATAAAACAGAAATTCCAGAGTCCTTCAAACTTGGACTTGCCCGTGTGAAAGCGACAGAAGCTGAAGAAGCAGCAAGGCAACAGGAACTTACCAGAAAAGAACGTGAAAAGCGTAAGGCTGAAGCACTGGCAGAAAAACAAAAGCTGGATGAAGCCGTAGCCAACGCAATACAGGCTTATAAAGCCCAGCAACTAGCTCCTGCAGGCGCAACTACTGCAACTGCGGCAACATCTGATTCAACGGAAAAAACACAGGGATTTGGGGTTGACTGGTCAGCTGTACCTGAAAGGCTTATCACGCTTTTTTATCCCGGTCAAACCTCTATGGAGTGGGCCCTGGTCGGTAAATATCATGGTGGCGTTCGTCCATTTATGGCAGGAGACCGCTGTATGACCTGTCACGATAAGGAAACGGCAAATATGGGACAGAAAATGGTCACCGGTGAAAAGGCTGAACCTACGCCAATTGAAGGTAAACCGGGTTCTATTCCTGTCACCGTACAGGCGGCTCATGATGAGAGCGATTTATACCTGCGCTTTCAGTGGGAAGATACCGTGCATGCCCCTGTTCCGTTCGTGGAAGGTGGCAAGATGGATCCGCTGAATCAAATCAAACTGGCTGTCATGTTTGCAACTGATAAAGTGAAATATGCTTCTCAGGCCGGATGCTGGGGTACCTGTCATCACGATACACGTACTATGCCGAATAGTCCGGATGATCCAGCAGCTTCAGGACTTGAGCTGGACTTTGCGAAAGGTGTTACCAAATATATCGCAGCATCACGTACCAAAATTGAAGAAAAAGGTCGCCGTGGTAAGAAACTGGGTGGCTGGGATAAGCTGAAGGAAAAATCAGAAATTGATGCAGCGCTGGCGGATGGTCAGTTTATGGACTTGATACGCTGGAACAGCAGCGGAAAAGTTGAAAATGGTCATATTCTTGAGCAACGTTATATGACGGGTGGAGAAACCATTCAGGCACAGGGCTGGAAACAGGCTGGATTGTGGACAGTCGTATTCAAACGTAAATTGAAAACAGATAAAGCTGGAGATGTGAGTATCGATCCAGATGTTTTATATAATTTTGGTTTTGCTATTCATGATGACTTTAGTGATGCCAGGTTCCATCATGTTTCACTGGGTTACAAGATTGGTCTTGATAATGAAAAAGCCGAGGTAAATGCGGTTAAGGCAACTGTTAAAGCCGTTTCGAAAGTATCTGCAGCGGCTGCGACAGTAATACCTGTTGCTAAAGCTGGAAAAGCCAAAAGCGGGAAATCAGTGGATGCAGGTATTGACTGGTCAAAAGCGGTAGAACGGCAGATTACTTTATTGTATCCAGGCCAGGCCTCTATGGAATGGATGCTGGTAGGTAAATATCATAGTGGAAATCGCCCATTCATGGCGGGTGAGCGTTGTATGACTTGCCATGAAAAAGAAATAGCTAACATGGGGCAGAAAATAGTGACAGGGGCAAAGGCTGAACCAACCCCTATTGAAGGTAAGCGAGGTTCTATTCCCGTTGCCGTTCAGGCAACTCATGACAACGAAAATCTATTTCTTAAATTTCAGTGGGAGGGTGCCAGTCACACCCCGGCATCTTTCGTGGATGGTGGAAAAATGGATCCTGCTAATCAGGTTAAACTGGCTGTGATGTTTGCAACTGATGAAGTGAAATATGCCTCTCAGGCCGGTTGCTGGGGAACCTGTCATCATGATGTGAAAACTATGCCTGATGAAGCTGAAAACCCTTCATCTTCAGGGCTGGCACTGGATTTCTCTAAAGGTGTGACTAAATATATTGCTGCTTCTCGTACCGATGTAGAAGAACAGGGTCGTCGAGGTAAAAAACTGGGTGGTTGGGATAAATTAAAAGAAAGTACTGATCTACAGGCTGAAATGGATGCTCATCAGTATATGGACATCTTTCGTGTTAGTAGCGGAAACGGGTCGACGGAAGATGGTCACATTCTGTCTGAAAGAGTGATGACGGGTGGTCAGGGAATACAGGCATCGATTACTGAAGAGGGTGGTTTCTGGACGGTTATCATGAAGCGAAAACTGAAATCTGATAAACCGGGTGATATCTCTATCGATTCTGAAAAAATGATCAACTTTGGATTTGCCATTCATGATGATTATACTAATGCACGTTTTCATCATGTATCATTGGGTTACAAATTAGCGCTGGATAATCCAAAGGCAGAAGTGAATGTTATTAGTCAATAATCGTTTAAGAGTTTTAATGCTGGCCTGCGGCCTGTATCTATTTTCTTCAGGTCAGGTTTTTGCTGAGGGAAAAACACTGGCTCAGTTTGAACCGCAACTGAGTGAGCAGTTTAAATCCTTATTAGAGGCTGCTAATCCAGAGCAGGGTAAAGACTTATTCATGCGAAAATGCTCATCCTGCCATGACTATGCAAAAAATGGTGGTCATGGAAAGGGGCCGCATTTGTGGAATCTTCTTGGTCGTAAAGCTGGATCTATGCCCGGGTTTTACTATTCTGAAGCGATGAAACAATCAGGTCATATCTGGAATTTGGCGACTTTAGATTATTACTTAACCAATACTGAACAGGCTGTACCTGGTAGAATCATGGAATTTCGTGGAATTCGAAAAGATGATGAACGGGCCCAACTGTTGTCTTTTCTTCAAACTTTAAAAGATACTCCTTAAGCATTGCTATGAGCCGTTTTCACGTATTGATAACCCTGCTATCAATACTTTTTTTTACCCCTCAAAGTCTCGCCATAGAGGTTGATAACGAACTGCCTGATTCTCTGGGAAAATGGTACAAACCTGAAAATAAACGTCAGGTCTGGTTACACACTATGTTTGGTATGCGACGTGAGATACAGGCGGTTGAAGAGTACGTCAATCAGAAAAATATTGATGGAATCAATAAATGGTCTGAACGATTAATTACACATTATCGAAAACTGCCAAAAATGGTGCCTGAGTGGGAAGATAGGCTGGGTATGAATGTTATCGATGCACTTGAAGAATCCGTGAAAAACCAGGAGCTCTCCAGTATTCGCTTCAACACTCGTCAACTGCAAAAACAATGTCGATCCTGCCATAAAAAATATCGTGTTCTGGCTTCACTGCGTTATCGTTCTGCAAACTTCAGTGAGTTGATAATCAGTAACCAGCATAAAGACTATAAGTATGCACGCTTTATGAAAATACTCAGCCGTAGTCTTAACCGTATTCGCATAGCAGCAGAAGATGAGTATTGGTTAGTTGCGTCAGAAGCCAGTAAAAAGTTTCAACTTGAACTGGTCATGCTGGGTAAAAACTGTGTTAGCTGCCATAAAGATGATGAACCCTATCAAAGAGTGCTCGGTTTATCGACTCAGCAAGCTATTAAACAGATGGATGCGGGTATTGCTGATCAGGATACAAAAGCAGTGAAAATGAGTCTGGGTGAAACGGCGGTAAAAGTCTGCGCCCGTTGCCATGCTGTACACCGAACTGTATCGGATATTCAAAGGTTGTTATTAACAAAGGATTCTGAGCATTAAATACTAGTAAAGTAATTTACGAAAAAAAGTTTTATATGGCTGAACTAAAAATATCAAAAATCTGGTTTTATCTTTTATTCCTGCCCACTATTCTTGTTGTACTGGGCCTCAGTATCGTATTCACTGCGATTACCCTGGAATGGGGTAGTGAATCTAAAATACCCGCAGCAATGCTAATAGGCCTGTTTTTTGCTGAGTTAACCATGGTTATTTCGGCTTTGGGCATTGTCGCATTTATTAAATCCAGGCCAACAGCACCCTTTCTTAAGGCGATTGGGCTGTGGAATATTGCTATTTTAATTGCTGCGGGGATAACAGGTTATAATATCTTTATGCTACTGTAGAAACAGGATGCTCTACCGTTATGGCGCGATTGAAGTGGCATCTTATTGACGTAAAAAATAAGTAACTTCTCCGTGAGTTTCCATATTCGAACGCTTTAAAAATTTTTCACCACGGAGGGCACGAAGTACACGAAGATAAGTCATAATATAGTCATAAATTTTTTAAAATTATAATCCTGGAATCCGCAGTTGGACAGTATTCAGATTGGTTTTGCCAGTTCGACTGGCGTAGCTAAAAAATAAGGTAATGGCTGCTCCCTTGCCGTTTTTTTTGCATAGTCAGGCGGACGGGCAAGACCGATATGGATGCTGTAGCGATTTTACCCATACGGTGATCTGCGGCGCATTGGAAATATTTAACTTTTTCATGCGTTACAGTCTATATAT
>CALCSG010000201.1 GCA_937894085.1 uncultured Gammaproteobacteria bacterium
GAACAAGGTAGAGTTGCAAACCAGGTGTTCTGGTTTTGTTCATTTCTTTAACCCTTGAGGGACTTCACTCCCTTGATGGGTCGTGATCCCTCTTTTCTTTACTCTTAGGAGATATCACGATGCAGCTAGAAAATACTGTGTGGATCAAAACGCATTTGCACAAAGATGGAACCGCACAATGGGATGGTGTTGACGGCGATCAACAAGCCGTTAAGGCTAAACTCAATGAATTGTGCGCCCTGGGTTATCACCCGGTGATCGATCATGAAATGAGTCATCCTAAACCGCAGTTTTACACTTTACTTCGAGCCGAGGATGGACTGTATAAAAAGCCTCACGCAAACAGTGAAACAGCCTTGCAGCACGTCAAGTATCAACTGGGCGAGAATGCTAGGCGAGGTATCTTTGGTTGGTTTGATGACTGGGGGCGATCTATGTCGATTGTTGACATTGAAACCGCCTGCTCTGAAACACTGCAGGAACTGGATCGAGCCATGGTTGATACCACGGGTTCTCACCTTCATTCAAATTAAACGGTAGCACTCAATTATCGGTTAACTCTTTAACCGCTTTCCTAAACCCAGACGGGGCTTTATCCCGTTGGGATATCTCCGTCATTATTATTTGGAGATATTTTATTATGGCTTCTAAAAAAGCAATACCTGTTAGCGCCGATGAAGTTAAGACAGGTCAGATATTTACACTGACTTTACTTCAGCAACGCCTGTACAAGAAAGTACATAAAGATCGTGAAGCAGCTGTTGAACATGCTTTAAATCTGCTAGACGAAAATGGTACTGAAATGCAAAACTTCGATGGCTTTACAGATCGATGTGGTCGGCATATTTATATTATTGACAGAGACAAAGCAACTGCGGAAACCTTGTTGATATTGGATCAAGCCATGGAGGAAGATAGTCATGTCCATTAATAATGCCATGGTCATCAATCCTGAACCTAAAAAGCCATTGGATAAATATAAATATCCAATCAGCGTTAATAACAAAACTTATAAAGTTTTATCGACTGGAACAGTACGTGGACACGAAATTTATTGTCATCTTCTAGAAGTACCAAACCCCGACCAATCGATTATTGGTTTTAGGGCAAGGCAGATAGTAGATTTCGTGTCGATGGACGATGTCTTTGAGTCAGACGACATTGAAATTATTAAACGCATAATTGATTTCCGAGTTCCGTCATGTCATCTCCCTGAAATAGCCTCTGAAATATGTATTAACTGGCTAATTCTGAAAAAAGATGGCTACTCTCAGACTGATGTTTGTCGAGCAATCCAGACCGGTATTGACCTGAGTATCTTGCATTATGGTTATGGCGGTATGTGGGTCGGTCGAACTTTACACGTTTATTAACTAATCTTTCACTTTTAACCTTATGGGAGCTTGAATCCCATAGGGGTTCTTTCTCCCTTTTTATCGGAGAATTATTTATTATGAAAATTGAACTTAAAAACTTAAAGCACTACCCTGCTTTTACTGAAGAGACCGAAGCGTTTACCGCGACCGTCTATGTGGATGGCAATCGCTTATGTACCGCCGAAAACACGGGTAAAGGAGGTTGTCATCAGCTGATCCCTGTTAAGGGTAAAACGTATGAGGATATTCAGCGTGTTGCACTGTGGGTCCGTTCACAACCACAAGTCACAGTCGGTGATGGTATGCTACTTGATGAAGATCTGGACTTTCACATTGCTAGATTAGTGGATGACGGGATACAAACCAAAGAGTTGAAAAAGCTATTGGGTAAAGGTGTCCTCATTTACAGTCCTAAAGTTGAAACTAATGGACTGTTGAAACTATCCAGCAAGTTTAGACCATCGATACTGGACCAATTTAGAGACAATATTAAAGCTGTTTATCCTGATTGTGTCATTATTAACGATTTACCGTTTGATCAGGCTCTGGAGTTTTATAGAAACTCTTCATCAATGAGTATGCTAAAGAAGCTTTACGACGAAAAGCATAAAGCCAATTAATCACAACTTGATTCGACCAGCTTCTGGTCGAATCGCTCTCCTCCTTTCTGATAACGAGCTTGCTATGCGAATATCGGTATACCTATGGTGACATTTTTAAATTTTTGTCACCACACAATCACAACCGTGCTGCGTGGTGTTAACCCTAAAGATTAGGCCTGCTTTGTTCATTTATTAAACCTTCCCACCTACTCCTTTAAACTTCTCAACAAAATCGGCAATTCTTTTGAAAACACTTTGTTTTTTGGTTAAGTATTGCGGATTAAGCGGGCTCATTTTAGGCAGAATTGCATTCAGTTCTGTGCCATTTTCACTGGCATACTCACGTTTTAACGATGAAGTGATGTATCGTTTAGCGGCTTCTGCATTCAGATTCTCAGCATTAATCAGCTCTTCTGCCTCACGCTGTTGTTCGGCTTGCGCAAAGGAAAAGAAGGCCTCGATCACACTGGCCTTCTCACCAAGCTGGTCCAGGTCGGTTTGATTAATGAAGTCCACCACCAGGCTTTCTTTTGCGCGGTTGCCCAGGCTGGCGCGAATCACGCGGCGCACTTCGTCAACCAGGTCGGCTTTGCTCTTGTTCTTTTTGTTGTGCTCAAAGATCAGCTCCAGAATGTAATCCAGGTTGATCTCTTGTGACTTGAGCAGATCCACCTCAAACACCACGTCATCCCAGTCGATGGTGGATTTTTCTTTTTCCTCTGCCGATTTTTGGCGACGCTGCCAGTCACGAATGTCGTTGTAGGTGGAACGGTAATCCTGAACCTTGCGCTCGGCAGGCAGACGAATTGTCTGCAACTCTGCCAGTTTTTCATCGTCTAAATAATGTTCTGTTTTAAACGCTTCAACCGCTTCTGGATCATTCATATCAAGATTCTGCATGGCTTTCAGACTGGCAAACTCATCATAGTTTTGTAGCACGTTCTCTACGCGCAGGTATTCACCAAAGAGTTTGGCAAAGTCTTTTTTATCGGACTCTTTTTCAATGGCGGTCGGATCAGGAAAGCGCTGCTCCAGCTCGCTCACCACATCCATAAAGCCGCGCCGCGCTTCACCGGTCACCACATCGGTAAAGCCGTCCATGTATTCCTTGTAGCTTTTTTCCAGCACCACGTTTTTGGTGTTTTTATCACCAAACAGGGTGATGGCATCCACGGTTGCCATTTCCAGATCTCGGAATGTGACAATATTACCAAACGTTTTGGTGGCGTCATAAATGCGGTTGGTGCGCGAATAAGCCTGCATCAAACCGTGGTAACGCAGGTTTTTATCCACAAACAGAGTATTGAGCGTAGGGGCATCAAAGCCAGTGAGGAACATACCCACCACAATCAGCAAATCGATTTCCCTGGTTTTCACCCGCTTGGCCAAATCACGGTAGTAGTTCTGGAAGCCGTTGCTATCGACACTGAAATTGGTTTTAAAGAAGGCGTTGTAGTCGGCAATAGCGGCGTTTAAAAACTCCTTGGCGCTGCTATTCATGGCTGAGACATCAAAGCTTTCATCCAGAATATCACCCACCGCATCCTGCTCTTCGTTGGCAGCAAAGGAGAAGATAGTGGCGATCTTCAGCGGCTTTTCGCTCTCGGCCTGTAACTTATTCAACGATTCATAATACAGCTTGGCGGCATCCACACTGCTCACCGCAAACATAGCATTAAAGCCCTTGGCGTTCGCCTGCAATCGGTGGGTCTTCTGGCGGTAGTTATTCAGAATATACTGGGAAATTTCGCGAATACGCTCTGGGTGCAACAGCGCCTCTTTGTTTTCAGCGGCAGATAGTTTTTTCTCGTCCTGCTCGGTTTCAATGGCCTTAAATTTGTGGCGCACATCGTTGTAGTCCACCTTGAACTTCAGTACCTTTTCATCGCGTATCGCATCGGTAATCACATAGGCATGCAATTCACGGCCAAACACGCTGGCGGTGGTTTCCGCGCCTAAAGCGTTTTGCGGGAAGATGGGCGTGCCGGTAAAGCCAAACTGATAGAACCGTTTGAATTTCTTGTTCAGGTTTTTCTGAGCTTCACCAAACTGGCTGCGGTGGCATTCATCAAAAATAAACACCACCTGCTTATTGTAGATGGGCAGATCGCCTTCATTTTTCATCAGGTTATTGAGTTTTTGGATAGTGGTGACGACGATCTTGTTATCGTCTTTATCCAGATTGCGCTTTAAACCTGCGGTACTGTCTGAGCCATTCACACTGTCGGGTGAAAAGCGTTGGTATTCTTTCATCGTCTGGTAGTCGAGGTCTTTTCGGTCCACCACAAAAAACACCTTGTCGACAAACTCCAGCTCTGTGGCCAAACGCGCGGCTTTAAAGCTGGTTAATGTTTTACCAGAGCCGGTGGTATGCCAGATAAAACCGCCACTTTCCGGGTTACTCCAGTTTTTTGCCTCATAAGAGCTTTTCACCTTCCATAAAATACGCTCGGTGGCAGCAATCTGGTAGGGGCGCATCACCAGTAATGTGTCACTCACATCAAACACCGAATAATGCAGCAACACATTGAGCAGGGTGTTTTTCTGGAAGAAGGTGGCGGTAAAGTCTTTTAAATCCTTAATCAGACTGTTATCTGCCTTCGCCCAGTTCATGCTGAAGTCGAAGCTGTTCTTGTTGCGCTGGGTGGTATTAGCAAAATATCGGCTATCGGTGCCATTAGAAATCACAAACAACTGCAAGTACTTATACAGCGAATCCTCGCTGTTAAAGCTCTCTTTGCTGTAACGATGCACCTGATTAAAGGCTTCACGAATGGCGACGCCACGCTTTTTCAGCTCGATCTGCACAAGCGGCAAGCCATTCACCAGAATGGTCACATCATAGCGGTTGGCATGGCTGCCAGTTTGCTCAAACTGTTTGATCACCTGCACCTTGTTGCGGGCAATGTTCTTTTTATCGAGCAGGTAGATGTTCTGAATACGGCCATCGTCAAAGACAAAGTCGTGAATATAGTCATCGTGTATCTTGCGGGTTTTATCAACGATAGTGTCACTAGGCTTATCCAGATAAGTTTCCACAAAACGCAGCCACTCACCTTCAGAAAATTGCACATTATTGAGCGTTTGCAACTGCTCGCGCACATTGGCCAGCATAGCTTGCGGGTTATTCAAACCCGGCAGGTACTCATAGCCCTGGTTTTGCACATCCTGGATAAGCTCGCGCTCTAACGCATCTTCACTCTGGTAGCTCTCGGCCACTTTCCAATCTTTGTTATATTTATCCAGAACGATAAAGTTGTTCGATTCGGCGATAGTTTTGTAATTGATCATTATGCTTCCTGCTTACTGAAACCATAGGTTTCGGTCAAATATTTCACTAGCTCATTCAGTTTTTCTTTGTCTTTATCTTCAACCTCTGTGACTTCCTCTCCCGCATGGGCAGAATGACTGGATAGATTCACAATCCTATTTGCGAACGGATTAGGATTACCATCACCTGTTTTTTCAAGAAGGTTTTCCCAGCGCTTATGTCCTAAGAACGTTGATGTTTTTTCTAAGATATTCCTTAGAAAGCTGAA